>JACQVT010000306.1 GCA_016209665.1 Planctomycetota bacterium
CCGCTCGATGGGCGAGGCCTGGCGCAGGTCCAGGGCCTTGCCCTGGGGCATCCCCTCGATGATGTCGAGCAGGACGATGTCACCCAGTTCCTTGGCCGCCGCCCAGTGGGCGCACGTGGCCCCGACGTTACCCGCGCCGATGATGGTAATCTTCGCTCGCCCGGTCATACTTGGTCTCCGTTAGGTGGAACCGAATCGGCGGGATTATAAGGGTCGGCGGCCGGGGCGTACAGGCGACAGGCGGCGGGCCGGGGCTCGTCGGCGCTGGGTGCGTGACAGTCTGGGCGGCGACACCGCGGTGGGTTTTTCAGAGCCCCCAGCGCCAGCGACGGGTAGACACGACCCACTCGCTTGCGCTCGGGGCTCTGAAATACCCCGCCGATTCTGTCACGGGCTCGTCGGCGCGGGTCGGGGAGGAATTCCATTGCAAATTTCCAGGCTGGTGTTAGACTGTGGGTGCTTTGTTCGCGGTCTCGGTTTCGAGACACTTGCCTGAGAGAACCAAGTCTGGGCTGATCGGGACCTGAGGGAAGGGTGACCATGACTGAGCCGACCAAGGGGGCGTTGCTGATCGTGGATGACGAACCGCTCAAACGGGTGACGCTTCAGATCGAGTTGACCGAGGCCGGCTACACCGTGGCCCAGGCATCGGATGCCGCCTCGGCCCTGGAATATCTGCGAACCAAACCCGTGGACGTGGTGGTCTCCGACGTTCGGATGCCCGGCATGGACGGGCTGCAGCTTCTGCGTCAGATCAAGGCGGCCTCACCGAGGACGCAGGTGATCATGATGACGGCGTTCGGGACCATCGACCTGGCGATCGAGGCCATGAAGCGCGGGGCCTACGATTTTCTGACCAAGCCGTTTGGAACCGAGGTGCTGCTGGAGAAGCTGGAGCGTCTTCGGGACAGTTCCGACTGGCACGCGGGGCCGGCGGCGGACTCCGCGCCAGTACGGCTGGGGCCCCTGGTGGGCCGCAGCCACGCCGCCCGGCAGTTGTTTGACCAGATTCGGGCCGTGGCCGACAACGAACGGCCGCTGCTCATCCACGGCGAGAGCGGGGCGGGGGCCGAGCTGGTCGCCGAGGCCATTCACCAGATGAGCCGCCGGTCGCCTCAGCCCTTCCTGCGTGTCAACTGTGCGGCGTTCAGCCCCCAGATGCTCGAGGGCGACTTGTTCGGCTTGCCGCCCGCCCAGCCGGGTTCCTCCTCCGCGGGCCGGATCGAGGCGGCCTCCCGCGGCACCCTGTTCATGGACGAGATCGACACCCTGCCCCTGGAGTTGCAGGTCAAGCTTCTCCAGGTCCTCGAGCGGCGCGAGCTGGATCGGCCCGGCGGAGCGGGCACCGAACCCGCCGACGTGAGGATCCTCTGCGCCACGCACAAGGACCTGCGCCAGCTCGTCGACGGCGGCAGGTTCCGCCAGGATCTGTACTACCGCGTCGCCGCGGTCACACTGCCGTTGCCGCCGCTGCGCGACCGCCGCGAGGATATCCCGCTGCTCGCCGAGGAGTTCCTCAGGAGGCAGACCAGCAATGGCAGCAGCGGCCGCTCCAAGGCCGCCCCGACCCGCATCAGCCCCCATGCCATCGAGGCCCTGCTCAGCTACCACTGGCCGGGCAACATCCTGGAACTCGAGCACACGATCGAGCGGGCCATCACCCTGGCCTCGGGCGACGTGATCGAAATGAAGGACATCCTCCTGCCCAAGTCGTGCGGCCAAGCACCGGCCGAGGTCTGGCCGGAGATGACCGCCAGCCTGACCGAGACCATCGCCGGCGTGGAGCGGAAACTGATCGACGCCGCTCTCCGCCGGGCCACCGGCAACCAGGCCAAGGCCGCTCAGTTCCTCGGCATTCCGAGGACTACGTTGCGCGACAAGATGGCCAAGTACGGCATGGTCGGCAACGGCGGCGGGCCGGGCGGTTCTCCAGCGCCGGATCCCACATAAGGCTGACGACGGGCGAGAAACCCACAGACGGGCTCGCGCAAGCCGTGCGGGGATGCACTGCGCGATCGCATCCCTGCGGGATGGCAGCCAAACGTTCGCACTGCGCGTGTCGGGATGCGCGCCCCCCGAGGAGATCTGACGGCAGACGTGAAACCAGCGGGCAGCCCCGGGCGTACTCACCTTCAGGCGGGCAGGTCATGGCGCGTGGCGGGCCCGTGCGGTCGGTTTTTGTTCGTGCCTCACCCCAAGGGTTGGACGGATATCCGTCTCGCTGTTGTGTTTGCCTTGACATTGCCGATGACCAGGGCGAGAATGTCGCGGCACGGATGGACGCTTCCGCGGGATGGCGCGGGCGGGAGTCGTGGCTGACGGAGGGCGGGACAGGAGGTCTCGCCGGAGCGGGGTGGCCTCCTGCCGGTATGTTTCGTCCGGGTCGGACCATCTAACGAGAACCACAGGCTTGTAGGGCGTTCGCGGTGGGTGTGTCCGGGTTGCCCCGAAGGAGATGGCCATGCGGAGATTTCGGGCCTTCACGCTGATCGAGTTGCTGGTGGTGGTGGCGATCATCGGCCTGATGCTGGGGATCATGATGCCCTCGCTCAAGGAGGTGCGGCGGCTGAGCAAGCGGACGGTCTGCCAGAAGAACCTGGACCAGATCGGCGTGGCCATCCATGCCTACCTCCTGAATCACAAGGACACGTTCCCCTATGCGTGCCGGCTGCGGTCCTGGGAACTCAGGGAGGCCCAGAAGGAAAACCGCAAGCCCTTGCCTTCGCTGCCGGAGGTCCTGCACCGCGAGATCGGGGGGGGCAAGAACGTGTTCGCCTGCCCGGCCGATCGCAACACCATGTCCCTGCCGGGCGAGGTACCGGCGGACGACGTCATCCCGACCGACCGATACTTCGACAACGAGGGGACGAGCTACGAGTGGGAGTCGCGGTTGAACGGCGGGATCGTCGGGTTCAAGCTGGCTCGGGTGTACGTCACGTCCGACGATCGGACGAAGCGGTACGAGCTGGCCGCCCTGTACAAGAACCTGATGTGGATGATGTTCGATTTCGAGGCCTTCCACGGGGGCACGAAGGTCAGGGGCTCGCAGAACATCCTGTACACCGACCTCCACGTCGACAGCGACAAGTGGAGCGATAAGAAGGAAGTGGGCAAGGAACTCGTCGGGGTGACCCCGTCGCCGTCGCCGTGACCCGGAAGGCTCGTGGGAGCCGGGGTCGGACGGGCTGGGCTGCCTGATCCCCTGGCTGGTGGGCCGTCCGCGGCGGGCGGTCGCGTGGTGGTGGAGCGAACCGGATAGAAGTTGTTTCGAGGTTGTCGATGTCAGTGAACAAGCATTCCTCCAAGGGCAAGGTGCGCCGGGTCGGCCTGTCGGACCGGACGAAGAAGGTCCTGCTGGCGACCACCGGCTGCGTGGCGCTGGTGCTGCTGAGCTTCTGGGCCTATTACACGTTCACGACCCTCAAGCCGCCCGATCTGGCCACGGCCCGGCCGCAGGAGGTGGTCAACTACCTGGGCCTGGAGCGCGGGTTCCCTCGGATGGGCATCGACGACCGCGAGCAGTACCTGGTCAAGGCCTACAACAAGTTCGCGCAGGGCGAAGCCCGCATCGAGATGAGCAAGGCCTTCGAGCGGATGTCGGCGGGCGAGCGGCAGGTGTTCGTGGATGCGGCGTTCGAGGCGGCCAAGGTCCGGTTCCTCCAGAAGGCCAACGAGTACAACCGCCTGCCCAAGGGCCAGCGGACGCAGTTCGTGGACAGCATGATCAACACCCTGGAGACGCAGCGGCGGTCGGTCGGCGGTTACGGCGGGCAGGGCGACGTGACCGCGCCCTTCAAGGGGTCGGTCCCCAACACCACCGACGGCATGACCAAGACGCTGGTCAGCCGCACCACCGCCAGCCAGCGGGCCAAGGCCCAGCCGCTGTTCGACGCCATCGCCGTCCGCTACAAGGAGCGCGAGAAGCGACGGTAGGGGGTGCGGGATCGGATCGTGGCGGCCGTGTGGCCCAGCCGCCCCCGGCTGGGTTCGCCGGGGTTCAGAATGCACAGTCGAGGGCGACTGTGCCACAACATGCTGTCATGCCCTGCCCTGCGGCCGAAGCTAGCCGCGGAACTGCGGGCGCGGTAAACTGCCATCATGCGTTTTGAAGACCCCACCGGTACGTTGGAACAACTGTCGGCCCGGATTGTCGCCATCCGGGACTCCCTTTGACTTGCCGGCCAAGCTTGCCCGCCGCAAGGAACTCGAAGAGCGGATGTCCACGCCGGGCTTCTGGGACCACGCCGAGCAGGCCCGGCAGGTGGTGGCCGAACTCAAGCCGCTCAAGTCCGTCACCGACCAGGTGCAGGAACTCTCCGCCAGGGCCGACGACGCCCAGGTGCTGCTCGATTTGGCCAAGGAGGCCAACGACGCCGAGAGCTTCGCCGAACTGGACGGCGAGCTGGCCGCGATCGCCGAACGGCTCGAGAAGCTGGAGCTGATGACGCTCCTGTCGGGCAAAAACGACGGCCTCAACTGCTATTTCAGCATCCAGGCCGGGGCGGGCGGTACCGAGGCCTGCGACTGGGCCGAGATGCTCCTGCGGATGTACCTGCGGTACTTCGAACGCAACGGCTATGCGGTCGAGGAGCTGGCCCGGACCGACGGCGAAGGGGCGGGCATCCGCAGCATCACGCTGAAGGTCGAGGGGTTCTACGC
>JACQVT010000291.1 GCA_016209665.1 Planctomycetota bacterium
GAGCAGGTCGATGCGGTCATCCGGGCAGGACGGGCCGCCGGTGAGCGAAAGGGGCGATAGGCCGAAGGGGCCAACAGGACCACCCCCTTCGAATTCGTCGTCCTGCCGGACGGTGAGGAGAGGACCTGCGGTCGGGCAACGCTTCGGCGGTGGGGTCCAGGTCCGACCCGGTCTCCGGGTCGGTGAACCGCCGCCTGGTGATCTCGCCGGGGACCGGATCGCCCTGCCGCCGCGGCAGCCGCCCCAGCGCCGGATCGGCCGCGGAGAACCGCGGGTGGAAGGCCTGCGGCTCCGCCAGGTAAGCGGCGCGACGGTCGGCCCGCCAGCGGTCGAGGTAGTCGCAGTCGTGGTGGGGGTGTGCTCGGCGGAGCTGTACAACCCGGCCACGAATGCCTGGACTGCCACTGGCAGCATGGCCTCTACTCACGACCAGCACACGCCAACACCGCCACTAGCGAGCTCTTCGACCCGGCCACCGGCACCTAGTCGTCCGCGGGGGTCGATGGTGACGGTCGACTTCCGCTTTGCTCATACCTCGACGCGGCTCGACGACGGTCCGGTCCTGATGGCCGGCGGGCAGGGCCCTCCCTCACCGGCGGCTGGCACTGTCGCCACCGCCGAGCTCTTCTTCGACCCGACGATCACCCCGCCGCCTCCGGGCGACACGGTCAGGATCAAGACCGCCCAGTACGATCTCGCCAAGCGCGAGCTGAAGGTCGAGGCGACCAGCACGAGTAGCTCGGTTAGCTCGTGGTAGGCGTCAACTTCGGTCCCCATTGCCCTCTCTCACTCCGGTGGATCGTCCCGCGTTGATCGGTTCGTTGCTCCCCCAGCCGGCGTCCGGCGCCACTCCGTGGCGTGGGCATGAGCGGGGAGGGTTAGACGGTGACGATCTCGAGAGAGGGATCGAGCTTGCGCAGGTCGGTGGGATCGCCCGTGATCACCGTGCCCCCGTACTGCCTGGCAATGAGCGCGACGAACGCATCGATCGCGTCATCGGTGCCCCTCAGCCCGCACAGCACGCCGACCGCCTGAGCACGCGCCCGCGTGAGATCCTCGACGAGCACCAGGTCGTTCTTGAGCAGGGCGGCGAGCCTGGCCTGACGTGACCCATCTCGCCAGGCCTGCGCCAGGGCACCAGTGGGGATGACGATCCATATCTGTCGAGCTGCTGCCTGCGTGAGCAACGCTCTGACCGACTCGTTGCCGCGATCGACGGCGATGAGCGCGCCGGCGTCGAAGGTCAGGCCCTTGACAGGAGCCGGTCGATCACGCCGTCTGCCCATGCCAATCTCTCGGCGGACACCGGTCCATACTCGGCCTCCATCTCTTCAAGCAGACGCTTGAGGTCGTCGCGCTCCAGCTTCTCCCTCACCGCCTGGCTGACAAAGGCCGAGAAGGATTGGGTATCCCCGTCTCGCACTCGCTCGCGAGCTTCCTGGGCAACGTGCTTCGGCATGGTCACGCCGACCTTCTCAAACTCGGACCCGCGCCGCGAACCGGACTCTGAGACGGCTCCTGTTCCTGCTCTCGCTGCTCTCGCCGGGCCCTGGGACCTGGTTTCGGGCTGTGGAGTGGTTCTCAGCCTCGCCATGACTCGCTCCAATCCGACGCGAATCATACCACGATTCCACCGGGACCCGGGACGAGGAAAGTGGCGACTTCCGGAGTAGTGCTCCTCCTGCCCACCAGCACGCGGTATCCATTGCCATCCGGCGATCAGCAGCTTAGAATGCGGGCCGTCTGCGCAGCCGCTCCGTTGCTGGAGTTTCGATGCACGCGACGCGCCCGTTCCCATCATCCGGGAGAGGATGCCCGCAATCGGTGAAACGACCAGGGCGCGTTGCGCTGCGCAACAACCCCCTGGCCTCGTTATCCCGCCCCCCTGCAAGCAGGCGGACATGAGTAGCCAGTTCTTCGACAAGCCCGTACTCAATTCCCCCTACGCTTACCCGTCTCAGCACTGGGAGCTGGACGATCAGGGCCAGCCGACCGGGCACATCCGCGACACCCGCCGCCGTGCCGAGTTCATCACCCCCATCCCCAGGCCCAAGAAACAGAAGGGTGGGACCATCCAGGCGCGGCTCGTCTTCGACGAGGGCAAGGGGCTCTCGACGGAGGAGCAGCAGTACGACCCGACGTCGATGATCAGCGAGCTACGGCGGCGGGTGGACCAGTGGCGCGCCATCCCGAACCCGGCGGACTGGCACGTGACGCCCGAGACGGCGCGGCTGCTGCAGCACTGGCGGCACCACCAGTTCAGCGGCTTCCGCCCGTTCTTCTGCCAGGTGGAAGCGATGGAGACCGCCATCTGGCTGACGGAGGTGGCGCCGGACGCGGGCAGGGAGGGTCGGACCTTCCTGGAGCACCTGGCGAAGGCGAGCAACGACGCCAACCCGGAGCTGCAGCGACTGGCGTTGAAGCTGGCCACGGGCGCGGGCAAGACGACGGTGATGGCCATGCTGATCGCGTGGCAGACGATCAACGCGGTCCGACGGCCGGGCAGC
>JACQVT010000292.1 GCA_016209665.1 Planctomycetota bacterium
CTGCCGGGCGGGCTGGCCCTGGTGCTCGATCGCTTGGCCGGCCGGGGGCTGCACCGGTTTGACCTGGTGCTGCATCCGTATTGGCCGCTGCACGTTCCCTATCCGAACGCATCGCCCGGCGAGTTACTGGTGGGCGCCGATGATCCGACGCGGATCGCCGTGCACAGCGAGGCGGCATTCACCATCTCACAGCACGATGGCTACTACCACCAGACGCCGCGGAAGTACGTCCGGTTCGACACGCCGGAGCCGTCGGAGACCCGCACCTATCTGATGACGTGCCAGTGGCCTCAGGGCGCGCCCGGCAAGCCGACCCCAATCGAAGTATCGGCGATCGGGCCAGGCCGCTGGCAGGTGCGGCGGGTGTCGGAGGACTGGCGGCTGATGGTGCGGACCGGGGCCGACGCCGACGCGAACGACAGCACCGACGCCCGATTGGTCGCGGTCTGGGACCAGGGTGAGAACGGCCGCGAGCGCCATGCTCTGGTGCTGGCCGGGCGGCGGCTCGGGGTGGACAACCGCGAGTTGATGCGGGCCACCCGCCCCATCTATGCCGCGATCGAGTTTGGCCGGCCGACGTGGGCCCACGTGTGGGCGGCGGAGCCCACACAACTCACGCTGTTCATCGAACCGGGGGCCGACTACGTCTATCTGAACGGCCGGCCGGCCGAGGTGACGCACCGCGGCAAGAGCATTAACGTCGATCTGCCGGCGGGAGAAAGCACGCTGACCGTCAGCGAGGTGGCCCGCTTCATTCCCCGGCCGCGGTCGGTGTGGTGCGACGATCTGCCGGCGACTCCGATGGCGACCAACGCCCCGGCGTTTCAGCCCGGAATGATCGCACGATCCAGCTCGTGCTTCCCGGAGGCCCTCCAGGCGATCGACGGCGATGCGAACACCGCATGGACCTCGCTGCCGGGGCTGCCGATGCCGCAATGGATCGAGGTGGACCTGCCGTCGGCGCGGTCGATGACGTTCGTGCGCGTGGATTCGGGCCGTCCCGGCGGCGGCCACGTCGAACTGTGGGACCCCGAGCAGGGCAGGTACGTCTCGGTGGGCGAGTTCACGACGACGGTGGACGCGAGCCATGCCACCGTGACGTTCGCACCCGTTCAGACGGACCGGTTTCGGGTCGTGATCGACCGCATCGAGCCGCCGGTAGCGTCCGCCGCCGTTCAATCCGTGCAGTGGGGAGAAAAACCGTAGGAGCCAACGGCAGGCGGGTCAGCTTGCGGCGGCGGCCTTCTCGGGGGTGTACTCGCGCTTGGCCGGCTTGACGACCAACCCGTTGCGGATGGCCTTGGCGCTGACCTGGATGCGGACCACTTTGCCGTCAACGACCGCCCGCACCTTCTGGATGTTGGGCTTGAACTTGCGCTTGGTCTTGCCGGTGATCTTGCGGCCGACACCGCCCAGGTACTTGGCCTTGCCGCGCCGCGCATATCGGCTACCGACCTTGGTTCTCTTTCCCGTGAAATGACAGACGCGAGACATCAGACACCTCGAGCGTTTCGGTTTCCAGCCTCAATTGCGAGTTGTGCATTATACCGCTGCCCTGGTCGGTTACAAATCCGACCGTTCTCGGGCCTGCGGGAGGGAGATCCTTGCTCACGGACCGCCCGGGCTTGACTACCATAACCTTATACACAGAAACCTGTTATGTTCAGATGGATGGCCGAGGCTGCGTCGCCACAGACCGCTCGAATGTGTAGACCTCTGGCGTGTGGGACGATACCCCCAGACGCCAGCCCTCATTCCCGGGGCAACGTCCGGGGGTGAATCGGGCCCGGCAGGTCGGCAGGGGACAACCTGTGAACGGATCGCGGAACCAACCAAGCGAACGAGCAGGCGGGCAGGATGCCCGCCCCCCACAGAGGCACCAAATGAACCGAACGAGCAACCGAGCGTTTGCGAATCCAGGGGCAGTGGACGAGGCGACGCGACCGCCGGAACGCGCATCGTTGGACGTGCTGTGCCGGCGGGCGGAGCGGCTGATCGATTCCGTCCGCACGGTGGGTGAGCAGGTGGACCAGATGTTCAGTCGGCCGAACCGCCTCGTCGCCGAGGCGAACGAGACCGCGCGTTCGCTGCTCGAGCTGCGGGATC
>JACQVT010000293.1 GCA_016209665.1 Planctomycetota bacterium
CCTCGGTGGCCACGGTGATGCGCCGGACCAGCACGTTCTCACAGTAGACCGCCTGGATCGTCCAGAACGGTCCGCTCGTGATGCTCACGCCTTCGATCAGGACGTTCCTGCAGTTGATCGGCTGGAACAGTTGCGGCCGCAGCGGGTCCGTTTCCGTGCCGAACGTGCGCTTCTCCGTCGGGTCACCCCGGAGCACCATCTCGTACAGATGCCGGGAGACACGGTCCTGCTCCTTGACCCACGGCCACCAGGGGCGGCCCTGGGCCTCGATCTTCCCTTCGCCCGTGATCGCGATGTTGGTGCAGCCGTTGGCGTAGATCAGCGGCGAGTAGTTGTAGCACTCCATCCCTCCCCAGCGCACGAACACAGGGGGCAGGTAGTCCTTCGCATCCGTGCTGAAGCGCAGCTCCGCCCCGGCCGCCAGGTGCAGGTCGACGTTGCTCTTGAGATGGACCGCCCCGGTCAGCCACACCCCCTGCGGCACCAGGACCCGCCCGCCTCCCGCCGCCGTGCACGCGGCAATTGCTTTGGTGATCGCTTCGCTGCTCGAGGTTGCTCCGCCGGGTGTCGCGCCGTAATCGCGGATATCGAAGGTCCGCTCTGCGAAAGCAGGAGCCTTCACCTCGGGCATCGTAAACGGCGGCGGCTGATCGCGAAGCGCGTTCAGGATGCACCTGGCCACTTTCCGGGCCAGGTACCCGTAGCCCTCGGGGGTGAAATGCACGTTGTTCGCCCGCTGGTACCGCTCCAGGTAAGGCCGCACGTACGTGTGCAGATCGTTGACGGTCACGCCCCGGCGGTCCATGACCTCGCGGGCCGCGACGTTGAACTCGACTTCCTGGCCCTTGACCCGGCCGACCGACCCTTCGGGTATCGGCGTGGTTGCGGCCCAGATGAGCGTTGCGCGCGTCGCTTGGAGTCTGCCGACGAGCTGCTCGAGATTGGCGACATACTGCTCCCGCGTGGAGACGCGCGTGCCGCTCGTGTCGTACTTGCCGTCCTTGAGGTACTTGAGGTCGTGTAGACCCCAGTTGAAGTGGATCACGTCCCATCGGCCCTCACCCAGCCACGTCGTCAGTTGCTTCAGGCCCGTCCAGGTGTCGCCCCCGTTGACCGGGATGCGCACGACCTCCGCCTGTCCTTCGAGCATCCGGCGGACCGGCTCGGTATAGCCGATCGAGATCGAGTCGCCGATGATCAGAACCAGCGGCACCCCGGCCGCCTCGGCAGTCGCAACCAAGCCGAACAGCAGCATGATTGCCGCCATGATTCGCTGGTAGCTGAACGGGCCTTTCAACGCTTGTCTCCCTGCGATGCGGACCGGCCGCCCCGACGGCGTTGGCCGACGTTCGCACGCCGTCCATCGCCGACTGCGCTGCCGATGCTACGTCGGGGCATTGTACAGCGGTCAGTTACACCTACCATCTCTCCGGCGTTCGCACCGATGTGAGGCAAAGGCGCCCCTCAGAAGGTCGTACTTGGTTGGGATGCTGAGGGATTCTCCAGCGCCTTTCGTAGCTCTTCGAGACGTCGCTCCCAGTGGGCATCGTACCTATACAGCTCCCGGCCGTACGGGAGGTCGTAGAACACAAGCCAGTCGGTTCGAGCACCACCGACAATCAAGAGCACGGCATCGCGCCAGTATGCGACCCGCGTCGGGGGACGCTTCGGGTCAGCGTTGATGTTGTCAGTTCTGCCGACCTCCGTGACCAACTCAATGTACGAGTACGTGGTGTCCTCGATCGGGGGGCAGTTCCACCGGACCTTGCAGGAGCCGACTTCGATCCATGGACCCGGCCGTGCGTCCGCCTCTCGAAACGGTGGGATGGTCGTCCATTTCAGATCGGCGGGATGGGCGGGGAAGGCTTTTGCCTTCGCCAGCTTCTCGGAAAGGCCTCTGGCATTGCGCGGTAATCCCTTTTCTTTTACCAATGAACGCAGCCGCTCGTTGTATGCGTCGATCCTCTCCGGGTCGCCGATCACGCAGCCCTCAAAACGGACGTACAGGCCGGTCTCCTCATCCACATGGATCTGAGGTCCAAGGTGCAAGCCGTAAGCCTCGATCTCTCCTCGACCAGCGGCGTAATCCCTCTCTGCCCGATTTCGACCTGTCTTGAGAAGCTCTTCAGGCAAGGCGCCGCTCAGCCCGATGTCGATGGGCTCCCCGGCCAAGTCGTGCCCTGCCGGAGCCGTGGTTATCCTGGTCGAGGGTTGAGTCTGGGGGCGAGGCTTCGCCGGAGGCGGCGTCAAGGGTTCCATGCCCGTACAAAGTACAATCACGCACGCTCCAACCGATCTGGCATCCATCGCATGGTCCCGAAGCAGTCGTCCTGCGCCGATGCGTCGCACCGTCGGTCAACCCATTATACGAGCTTGTGCCTGGCATGTTGCATCCCCACCGCAGCAAGCATTGTCTTACCAAGGGGCCTGGTCACTCCGTCGTTGGCGGATTCAACCACAAAGTACGAACATCAAGAGCAAATGTTGCCTGCGGGTCGGCCCCCAAGGGTGGAGAAGCGGCTCACGCCTGTCTCGTCTGGGCCGAGAATGCTGGAACGAACCGAGTGCTTGGTTGGATATAACAAGATGGGTTTAGCATGGCCCTCAGCGGGCGGCGGGGGGTTTGCGGGTGGTGGCGTGGATCTGGCTGCGGATGGCGAGCATCGCCTTGTAGGCGGGCTTGGGCGTCAGGTCGGGGCGAAGCAATCCGCCGCTGGGCAGGACCGGGCTGTTCGGCTGGTCGACCAGGTCGCTCCAGGTAAGGCTCTCGACGAACGGCTTGCTCAGGGCGATGGCGTAGAATTCCTTGATCCACTGGGCCTGGACGGCTTCATCCCAGGGCTTGCGCCACGAGCCGCCCACGCTGCTGACGGGCTTGTCCGACGGCGCGGCGGACGGCACCTGCACCGCGGTCAGATGCACCGGCTTGCCGAAGTTGCCCAGCCGGTCGAGCTTGTCGGAGATCTGGAACATGTCGCGGACGTAGAGGCCGTCGGCCCCGGCCCCGAACAGGAACCGGGCCCCCAGTCCGTCGAAAGCCACGCCGCTCTGGAC
>JACQVT010000304.1 GCA_016209665.1 Planctomycetota bacterium
CCTGTACACCGTGCACGGCCCCGGCAAGACCACCGGCGGACTCGAACGACTGTCCGCCCAGGCGATCGCGGACATCGCCGCGAGCTTCCAGGCCGCGGTGACGGACGTGCTGGTCGCCAAGACGATGCAGGCCGTCGAGCGGACCGGCGTGCGCACGGTGGTCGTCGGCGGGGGCGTCGCGGCGAACAAGGCCCTGCGCACGGCCCTCGCGGCGGCCTGTCAGGAACGCGGAATCACCCTGCACCTGACGCCGATGCGCTACTGCACCGACAACGGGGCCATGATCGCCTTCATGGGACACGAACTCCTGCGCGCGGGACGAACCGACCCGTTGTCGCTGGAAGCTCATGCCACCACATGACCAACTGATCGGCTCTCGCGAGTCCGGCATAGGTGCCAAGGCGGCTTCATCTTGGCGCGGGGAACCGTGCTGTCATAGGGGCACCGACGGGTGTACTACTGTGAGCACAGCGGTAACCTCCGCACCCTCACGCGGTGATGGGTAACGCTCACGACGGCGCCGGAAGAGAGATACTCGCTGGTAAGGGCGACCACCCGAAGCAGCAAGTCGGCCATTTCGCCCGCCTGAAGGCCCTCGATGCGGACACGGATGACCGAGGGCTTGGAATGCCCGGACAAAGCCAGAATGGCGTGAAAATCGCTGTCCAGGGTGACAACTGTCTCGCCCCGCTGTCTCGCGTGTTCTAGGATGTCGAGATCGGTAGCGGTGGCCATCCCGATGTCACCAACGTGGACGGTTTCGATGCCAGCCTTCGTGAGAATCGCGGCTGTTGTGCGCGGGAGGCCTTGATCCAATAACAGTCTCATGCTTGCATCAACGGACCGCGAGTTCGATCACTCGGTCCTCCAGATAGCCGGCGGCGTAGGCCAGTGCCTGGCAGATGTCCTCATCTTCGAGTTCCGGATATTCGCGGCGAAGGTCGTCGCGGTTCGGGTATGTTGCGAGGGCCTCAAGAACGCGCCGAACAGTCAATCGCATGCCCCGAATGCAAGCCTGGCCGTTCATCTTGTTAGGATCGATGGTGATCCGGTCGAACGTCGTCATCGCCTGGCCTCCCGAACGGTGATTCCTCGCGGGTCACGCCCAGCCCTCGAACAGGCCGCGCCACCCACGATGACCTTATTCTACCGCTTATATCACCTAAGAGCAAAGCGAGAACCGGCCTGCCCAAGTCGGGAGGCATGATATTCTGGGCGAATCGCCTGACCGCTCCTGCACCACCTCGTTCGGTTGGGTATGATGACCCGGCTGGCGTCCCGATCACGTCATCGGCCTCAACGGTCCCCCGCGGGTGAGTGCCAAGCGTGCACGATGGCCGCCACCGCGATGGCGGCCGTTTCGATCCGAAGGACGTTGGGACCGAGGCTGATCGGCTGGACGCCGGCGGCAAGCAGGGCTTGGGCTTCGGCGGGCGCCCACCCGCCTTCGGGCCCGACGAAGGCCAGAATGGACCGCCGACCCGAGAGCCGCCCGATCCAATCAGTTATCGGTTCGGCACCGCCGTCGTCGGGCAACATCGCTGCGACGGCGACATCGTATCGCGACAGCCCGCCCACGATCTCGTGCAGAGGAACCGGCCGGAGCAGTTCGGGAAGCCAGCATCGTCCGGATTGCTTGGCCGCCTCGATCGTGGTGCGCCGCCACTTCTCGCGCTTGTGATCCGATACCCCGGCCACCGACCGCTCGGTCAGGATCGGCTGGATAGCGGCGACGCCCAGTTCCGTGCACTTCTCGATGAGCTGATCCTGGCGCGGGCCCTTGGGCATTGCTACCGCGAGCGTCAACGTGGGCAGCGGTCGGGGGCGAGTGCGAATTTCGTCGACGCGGACCTCCACGTGGCCGCGGGCCGCGGTGATGATGGCGGCCGATGCCTCGTGGCCGCGACCGTCGAACACAACGACAGCGTCCCCGACCGATAAACGCCGCGAAGCCAGCGCATGTCGCGCCTCAGGCTCCGATAGTCCGATCACTGGGCGGGAAACGGTGCCCTCGGCGGGGGTGGCCGCGTTCGCCAGATCGTCAACGAAGCATCGCAGGCTCATGCCCGGCATTATCGCTCCCCCATCGGTCGGCCTGCAATGAAGTCCGCCCCTTGATTGTCCGATCCTGAACAATACCGCCGCGCTGCCTCGCGATCACCCAAGCCCGGCGCACACCGCAAACCTGGGGGAATGATGCCGACCGCCGACGTGGCAAGCTCCGGAGAAATCGACGCCCTGCAGGCCGAGGCCGACGCCCTCCTCAGCGATATCGAGGCCGACCTGCGATCCGCGATGCCCGAGGACGACGTCGCGCCGCCCGCTGCCGCACGCGAGGGTCGGTCTTCGCCGGAGGAGGCCGCGCCTCCGCCGGATGGAACTGCACCCGAGACACAGACGATTCCTGCCGGGGCCGACGAGCCCGCACTCATCGCCGAAGTATCTCCATCCCTCCCGGACGAGCCCTCAACCTCCGCCGAAAAGGCCTCATCCTCCGCGGGGGAGATTCTGTCCCAGGCCGAAGAGGTCTCATCGCGCACCGACCAGGGTTCGACCGTAGCGAACGAGACGCCTTCAGGGGCACCGACGAGTTCGGACGGAACGGAGTCGGCTTCCCCGGTTCCCCTTGGAACCTCCTCCGCAGCGGACTCAATCAGCCGATCCACGGCGGACCAGCTCAGGGACATGGCTGAGCAGATCGCCGCGCCGACGGAGGACGCCGACGCCGACGCGATCATGGCTGTGCTGGCTCCAGGGGACGCGGGAGCAGCGGCCCCCGGCAAGCCGGACACCCCCACCGACGCGCCGTCCGAGGTACGACCAGGCGCGGCGCCGTCAACGGAAGAATCCTCGCCCGGACTTTCGCAAACCGACAGCTCATCGACCACGCAAGCCCCGTCGCCCGAAACTGCAGTGGCGCCTGAGAGCGTCACCGCAGCAACCACCACGATCGAGCCAACTCAGCCCGTCGAGGCGCCTCCTGCTCCATCCAGTGCGACCCCGCTCCCGTCCGTCGGACGGCTTGCATGCTGCCTGTGGTTCGTCGCCCATTTGCCCGTTGATCTGCTGATTGTTCTCGACGCGCCGTTCGCGCGGCTCAACCCGACGCTCAAAACCCTGATCGGCTACGCGGCCATCGGCACGCTGATCGTCGCGAGCGGCACCTGGATCGCTGGCGCCTTCATCCCCAGCCATTGATCTCGACCCAGCCGGAAAAGAAAAGCTGTCAGGATCCAGCGCGCCGGCTACGTTCAGGCCAGCGTCAGGAGCTTGCTGACGATCTCGTGGGCCGCGTTCGGACGGGCGAGGCGGCGAAGGTTCGCCCGCATGGCGGCGAGTCGCTCCGGGTCGTCGAGCTGACGGTCGATCTTGTAGCCGAGCACGGGCAGGTTGTTGCCGCGAATCGCCGCCCCCTCTTCGAGGAGGTGATCGGAGTTATGCTCCTCCTGGCCGGGGATGGGATTGACGATGACTTTCGAGTACAGGTTGCGGAACAGCTTGTGGGTGTACGTCAGCGCGTCGACGTGCCGGACCACGCGGGCGGCGCTGCGCTCGAGGATCGCTTGCTCGATGGCCTGGGCCGCCCGCACGTGCCCCGCCCCCGCCGATGCCGACAGCACCAGAACCTTGTTGAGCATGGCTGCCTCCCCGTTAGTACACGGCCACGCGGGGGCAGGCGATGCTGCGGGCCCGGAGGGTGCGGGTGATCTGGAGGCAGTTCTCCTCCGGCTGGCCAGCGTCGAGGTGGCATTGGAACTCCAGCCGCCCGTCGCCGTTCTCGTCCAGCGTCCGGCGGACCCAGGCGTCGACGTCGGGCGGCCGGCCGGAGGTGAGCAGCTTCGTTTCCGGCAGCAGGTCCACCCGCATCGGGCCGAACC
>JACQVT010000305.1 GCA_016209665.1 Planctomycetota bacterium
ATGTACCAACGGGACTTCTTCGATCACGTCAATCCCGACGGCAACGGACCCGACGACCGGGCCGTCGCCGCCGGCTTCTGCCGGATGCGGATGATCGGTGAGAACATCGCCTGGAACTACCCCGATGTCGCCGCCGTCCAAGACGGCTGGGAAGACAGCCCCGGCCACCGGGCCAACATGGTCAACGACGGTTTCCGCTACTACGTCGGCATGGGCTACTACGACTCCCCCAACGGCCCCTATTACGTCCAACTCTTCGGCGACGTATTCCCCGAGAACTGACGTCCAGGCACGCCCGATTGCCCGTCAACCCGGCTGCCGCGTAAAACCCCCGCTGGTGCGATTGAGGGCGGCAGGATAGCCGGCGAAAACACTCGCCGCGGCACCGCAATGCCCCGTCCACTTCCAGTCCAGGTTGAAGGGGTGCTCCTTGAAGATCTCGCCGCTGTCGAACGCCCCTCGCCATGGACTCCCCAAGTCGTGTTGCCCGCTTGCGGATAACAGGCGGTCACGTTGGCGAACCGGACGCACCCGAGGTCCGTGGTCGGCCGATGCCGTCGGCCGCGCCCTGTGAAAGCGGCGCACCGGCGGAAATGTCGACAACCGCATCCCACGCCGGGCGAGCTGGCGGAGTGACGCACGGTTGGACCAATCCACGGGCCTGCGGCGCCGGAACCAATGGGTCATGCGAGCGTTGTACGACCCTGTCGGCGTTCAGCATCCAGCCTCGTTACACCAAGAATTCCATTGTTCGATTGACACACGGGGGTGAAAGCCGTATAGTCCACTATGCGTTTCGGGCAGGCTCGGTTCGATTAGATTCAGGTCTTAGGTTTCGCGTCATGGAGGGGCCGTCCGTGCGCGGAGTGAATGTCGATTAGGTCAGATCCGGTCGGTTGGCTGGAGGCGTCGGGCATGAGGCCGGCGGCCAGCAGCCAGCAGTTGGGGCGCGCAGTTGCGCGCGCCGGCGGGGAACCCGGACATTCCGCACGTGCCGAGCTGATCCGCCTTCGACGCTGACGGACGAGGGTGTTTCAATCACCAGGCCGTGAGGCCCAAGGCCCAACGGCCGGCGGTTTTCGGGGAGACCCATCGTGGTATCACGATGACGTCATTCCGCTTTGCGGAGGGACGGTACGCATTTCTTGGGGAAACAAAAGGAGAACGGGCCATGAACGCAGGATGGTGGAGACGGATGGTCGTTGTCTGGGCGGCGGCCCTGGTGCCGCCCGGTGCCGGAGTCTTCGGCAACCCGCACTTTCTGATCGACTCGAAGGAGGAGTGGGAGGCGGCGATGGGCGAGGGAAAAATCCAGCCCATGACCTCGGCGGAGTGGGGAGCGTACATGAACCAATGGATGGCCCACCTGCAGGAGGGGACCACCTACCCCTCCAATCAGTTCCGGCCGCCAGTGCTGCCGACGGGGCAACTCTACGTCTATGGCGGGGGCGGGGCGGGATGGCCCGCCGACGCCGGTTTGGTGATGCTCTGGCAGCACTCGATGACCGCCGGCAATTATTCCAGTGCCTGGAAGTATGACTACCGGGGTGACCCGGATCTATCCAACGTGACGATCACGGTGACGGTGACACCGCCGCAGTTCGGCCTGAGCGGCCAGATCAACACCGTCTCGTTCGGAATCCGGGACATCAACGGCTTCATCCGCGCCTGGCACTGGAATTGCGGTCCCGGCGGCCTGCCCTGGAACGTCCCGACGACCATTACAATCAACACAGCAATCGCGGGGCTGGCGGCGGCCAACCCGGTGGCCACCGGTTACATGAGTCACCCGCTGGTGAACCTGGCCAACGCGATGTTCCTTCTGGCGGACGAGAACTGCCAGTGGGTGGGTGGACCGATGCCGGCCCCGCCGCCAGGGGGGCAGATCCCAGGAGTCTGGAACTACTGGCACAACATCATCGTCAGTCCGAACATCCCGCCGAAGGGGTGCGATCCCACGAAGTGGAGCCAGCCGGTGGTGGAGTATCTGCCGGGACTGAATCCTCCGCTATTCTACGGGTGGGACGAAAAGTCGGACTACTTCCAGCCGCCCATCGTGGCCGACGACTGGCTGTGCACGACGGATAAGCCGGTGACGGACATTCACTGGTGGGGCTCGTTCCTCGGATGGAGTCAACCCTCTCCGCCGCCATTGCCGCAGGCGTTCCACATCGCGATATGGACGGACGTGCCGGCGGGCGCGGACCTGAAGTTCAGCCACCCCGGCACGCTGATCTGGCAGGTGTTCTGCACGAACTACCGCTGGAACTTCGCGGGCTACGACCGGGACCCGCGGATGCCGAACACGGACTGGAATGAGGCCTGCTTCCAGTTCAACCAGGACCTGTTGCCCGACGAGTACTTCTATCAGCAGCCGGGTCCGAACGGCCAGAACGTCTACTGGCTGAGCATTGCCGCGATCTACACCGCGCCGACACAGTTCCCGTGGGGCTGGAAGACTCGGCCGCACTATTTCAACGATGACGCGGTGCGAATCTGGTTCACCGGACCCACTTGGCCGCCGACGATCGGGAGCCGGTGGATCGAGGGTCAGCCGATCGAGTATCCCGACGGTACCTCGTGGGACCTGGCATTCGAGCTGACCACGAAGAAGAAATGGCATCAGCCGCCGGATCTGTCGACGGACGGGATCGACGTCAAGGCGACACGACCCAACATCCTGGCCGACGACTTCCTGTGCACCAAGCCGACGCTCATCACGGACGTGACGGTCTGGGGTTCGTGGAGGGACGATCAGCTTCCGTCTCGCGATCCGAGCAACGTGGCGTTCACGCTGAGCATTCACAGCGACATACCGGATCCCGACGGGCCGACGGGGCCGGCCTACAGCATGCCGGGGCAGACCCTGTGGCACAAGTTCTTCCCACCGGGCACGTTCAAGGTTCGCCGGTACGCGGACAACATCGACGAGGGATGGTGGGATCCGGCGATTGCGACCGCCGGGTACATCTTCCCCGGCGACCACGTCTGCTGGCAGTACGACTTCCTCATCGACCCGATCGAGGCGTTCTGTCAGCGTGGCAGCGCCGCCCAGCCGATCGTGTACTGGCTGGACCTTCAGGCGGCACCCCAGGCCATTGGGGTCGCCGGCTGCCTAGTCGCCGACAAAGGCACCGGGACGGCCGATCTGCCCCCTATAGGCTGTGAGTATCCGACACCGTACGACGACATGAGAATCGTCGATGGCCTGAAGCCCGGCGACACCATCGAGATCGACGCAACCCATGGAAACTTCTCATGCCCGGGTGGCGGCGGCGGCGGCAGCGTTTGCTCAGTCCTGATGCCTCCTGGGATTTGCGAACAACCCGGCGGATCGCTTGGCGGCCACCGGCAATGCTTCGACTCCCTGCTCATGATGCCCATGATGGGCACCGGCTCGCTGGCCGCCTTCAACCGCATGATCCAGATGCCCATGTCGTGCGAGACCCACACGGCCCCGCGGATGCCGGGGAATCCCGTCCAGTCGTTCGACACCGACATGTTCCGGATGTTCGGACAGGCGATCGGAGATCCGGACTTCGACCTGCTGCGAATCACGGCCGGAACGGACTTCGGCATGCCCAGCCCGGGCCATACCACACTCACGCAGCAGGGCGGCGGCAACTGGGCGGTGGACAGCTTCTTCGACATCACGTACCGGATTGACTTCGTCGGCGCTCCGGGCGGGCCGCTGTCCGGGATGTCCGGTTCGACCACCGGCACGATCCGCTTCCAGATCGTCGGCACGGCGACCAACCCCGAGTTCGGCTGGAAGACGTCGCAGTGCCATTGGAACGACGACGCGGTCTGGGGCCAGGGCGTCGAGCCCTATCCGGGACCGTGGGGAGAGCTTCGTTACCCACCGGGGCATCGGCTGTATCCGCAGTCGCTGGATCTGGCGTTTGCCATCGATGGGGACCTGCCCTGCCAGGAGCCGGAGCGTGACTGGGGCGATGCTCCCGATCCGACGTACCCGACACTGGCCGCCAGCGCCGGGGCCAACCACGTGATCGTTCCTGGGATGTTCCTGGGGGCGACCATCGATGCCGAGACCGATGGCCAACCCAACGCCGACGCTACGGGCGATGACGTGGCGGGCGTGGACGATGAGGACGGAGTCGTCTTCCTGACCTCGATCGCCCGCGGCAAGACGGTGAAGGTCGACGTGACGGCCTCGGCGCCGGGCATGCTCGACGCCTGGATGGACTTCAACCGCAACGGCAGTTGGGCCGATGCCGGCGAGCAGATCTTTGCCAGCACGCCGCTGGCTGCTGGGGTCAA
Source organism: Planctomycetota bacterium (assembly GCA_016209665.1). Taxonomy (GTDB): domain Bacteria; phylum Planctomycetota; class Phycisphaerae; order UBA1845; family PWPN01; genus JACQVT01. The sequence goes on from JACQVT010000305.1 coordinate 4,282, forward strand.
TAGCCTGTCGTTTGTGGTGCCGACAACGGCCAAGGTGGGACGGACGTTCTCGCGCTGGCGGTACAGCAGCGCGGGCGGACTGCCGTTCACCGGACCGGCCGCCGACGGCGAGGTCGAGGATTACATCGTCACCATCGTGCCCGCCAAGATCATCAGGCGGCACGTCTTCTACAACCAGTCGTTCTTCGACGGCAACAAGATCGCCATCGATCCGGCTCCCATCGCCGGCGCCAACAACGACGACGCCGACGCGATCGACACCGGCGGCACCATGACCTACCCGGGCGGGAGTCCGCCGGACGTCACCTACGCGGCCAAGGCGCCGCTCATGGTGGCTGGCGGGATGGCGACGCACGCCAACTGGACCGGCTACAACAAGGGTATCAACGGGCTGATCTACGACGTTGAGAACCCCAGCCGCGCCCCGGTGATGGCGGACTTCACCTTCCACAACATCGGCAAGGCCGGTACGGTCGTGCCGGGACCGGGCAATGTGGTCATCCCCACCGGCTTCCTGGTGCAGGCGGGCCTGGGTGCCGGCGGTTCGGACCGCGTCATCATCACGTTCGCCAACGGCGCCGTCCTGAGCGCGTGGCTGCAAGTGGACATCGGCACCGGCTTTGGCCTGGAACTCCCTGAGACCCACTGGTGGGGCAACGCCGACGGCGATACCGGCCAAGGCAACCCGCCCCCGAACGTGCTGGTGAGCCCGACGGATGAGATCTGGATCCGGACACACCCGACCACGCCATTGAACCGTTCGAAGGTGTTCGATGCCTGCGATGTCAACAAGGACGGCCTGTCGAACCCGACGGACCAGATCTACGCTCGGACGCATCCCACCACCCCGCTCAACTGTGTGAAGATGATCGTCCGATGAGCGGGTGAGTGGCTCTGAGGCAGTGTGTTGAGAAACGAGAGACCATGGCCGGAGCCGGAGAATCCCGGCTCCGGCCTTTTTCGATGCCGGGACGAGCCGACCGCTGATTCATGTGAACCGGGCGAAGCAGCCCCAGGCCATCGCCGACCCGTTGCCGACGGCCTGTCCGGCGACACGCCCGGTGCGGCGGCGACTACCGGGGACTCGGATTGACGGGCCGGCGGTCAATGAGTGTGCACCAGCGCCGGCTGCGGCTTGCCGGCGGCCCCGGAGCGCCCCGGGGGGCCGGCGGTCGGCGGTTCGTGGAAAATCGCGCGGTTGCGGCCCGTCTCCTTGGCCTCGTAGAGGCACTTGTCGGCCCGGGCGATGAGATCGGCGGGCGTGGCATCGGCCGCGTGGGCGCCCAGGAGGGCCACGCCGATGCTCACGGTGACGCTGAGCTGCCGTTGCTGGAAGGGGATCCGAAGCTGCTGGATGCCGAGCCGGATGCTCTCAGCCAAGCGGCGGAGTTCGTCGGCCGAGGCATCGGTGACGACGACGGCGAACTCCTCACCCCCGTAGCGGGCGGCGAGGCGGCGCTCGCCGTTGAGCCCCTTGAGGTGCTGGCCCACCAGCCGCAGGGCGCTGTCGCCCGTCTGATGCCCGAAGGTGTCGTTGAGTCGCTTGAACCGGTCAATGTCCAGGAGCAGCAGGCCGACGGGGCTTTCCGGGCCGTTACGCTCGCCACACGACCTGGCCAAGTGCTCTTCGAACGCGATGCGGTTGGCGATGCCGGTAAGGCCGTCGGTCGTGGCCTTCTGGGCGAGATTCTGATTCTCGTGGTGAAGCTCCTTCTCCCGAACCGCCAACTGGGCCCGCTCCAGTTCGGCGGCCATGGTCAGTTTGGCGAGCTGGACGACCGCCTCGGCCTGGATCTCCTTGTAGGAACGGGCGGCACCGATGTCGATCGACCACGTGGCGGCCATCTCCTCCACCTCCTGCTGGAGGACGCTGAGCAGGTCCTGAAGCTGCTGGTCGGTGATGGGCACGAGCTTGGGAACGTGGGCCCGGACGATCGGCAGTTGGCTCGCGCCGCCCGCGGAACAGAACAGGTCGGCGATGAGGACGGCCGCCCCGAGGATGGGCACGAGCGTGTTCCCGCTGGCCTGGGTGATCTTGAGCAGTTCGTCCGGCTCGCGGTGGTGAACGGCGATGGCCTTGACCATGCGCTCGGGGAGCCCCCAGGTGTCGAGCAGGAGACTGGAGAACGTCTCGTGGGTCGCCCCGAAGTGCTGGTGCTCGACGACATGGACGGGAACGGCCGCCGTCTGGGACTCGGCCAGGACCTCGCGATAGGCGTCCTTGTTGGCGTGGAAGGCGGCCAGGGTGCCGATGTCGCACAGCAGGGCGGCGACGAACAGTTCGTCCGCCTGGCAGCCGGGCAGGTGTTGGGCGAGCAGCCGGGCGGCCACGGTACAAGTGAGTGAGTGCCGCCAGTACATCTGGTAGTCAAATCCGCCCGGCTCTTTCCCCTGACTGGCCTCGACGAGGGAGAACGTGAGAGCCATGACCTTGACGGTGCGCAGGCCGAGGATCACCACGGCCTGCTGAAGGGAAGATATCTGCCGAGGCATCCCGAACAGCGATGAGTTGGCGACCTTGAGAATCTTGCTGGTCAGGGCGGGGTCGTGCTCGATCACCCTGGCGATCTCGGCCACGGAAGCGCCGTCCCCATGCGTCAGTTGAAGCACTTGCACGGCCACGGTCGGTAGGGATGGAAGGTTCTCCGCAAGGCGAATCTTGTCAAGAATGGAACTGCTCATATGTGCCGTCTTCTCCCCGGTACTTGGCGATCCGGCCGTTCGACGGGATCGTCATTCGCGTCGGCGGAGGACGGGCATCGACGCTCCGCCGACGAGATGCTCCGGACCAGGCCCCACGCTCACTCCGATTGAGCGGGTACTGATGTCCCCTTAGCCTGGCCGGCTCTGGATCGCTTGAGAGGCGCACCTGGCGCGAGCCAACCGGCTCCTCGGCAACAGGTCGTTCGCATCTCGTATTCCCCACCTGCGCGGCACTTTGTCGTTGGATCCCCGTCCCGGTTGTGAGTAGCCGTCGTGGGCTGCGAACGCGACTTCCCTCCAGCAATCCGCACGATGAATCGGTTCGATTCCGCGGTTACTCCAGCTTTTTCGGTGTTGCATCATCTCGCTCGCGCGGCAACGATTACGCTGCGCGAGATGGGGCGAACCCTATTTTCCTCCGTGGCCGTCGTGTGGCCACCTTGCGATCGAGCTTACTATATTGCAGCGGTCGAAGGGGGGAATTCCCGTCGCACGGCACCGTTTGGTGGTTTTCGGTCGCGCCCGACGGTCGGATAAGCCGCGCGGACTTCTGGAGTTGTGACGCTCGCCGGTGCTGCGGCGCGTTCCCGAGGGCGTATCGGACCCGGGCTGGACGCGCGGGCCGTGGCGGGCGACAATCCTGGGGGCCGCTGGTGCCGGCCTGGCCCCCGCGGCGCGACGGGGCGACCCTTGACACGCCGGGCGGGCGAAGCCCGCTGGCCGAAGGCCGGACGCTTCGCGTCCCCGGCGTGTCAAGGGCGAGGGGTTTGGATTCCGAAGATTGGGAGAACGCCATTGACGCCCGACGACGACGACAAGGTCCTGCCGCCCTCGAAGGTCCTGATCGTGGACGACAACCCGCAGAACCTCGAGCTGCTCAGTGCGTACATCGAAGACATCCCCAACATCACGATCATCCCGGCGGTCAACGGGATGGAGGCGTTGGCCCGGGTGGCCGACCACCAGCCCGACCTGATCCTGCTCGACATCATGATGCCCAAGATGTCGGGGTTTGAGGTGTGCCGGCAGCTCAAGGCGGACCCCAAGACCCGCGACATCCAGGTGATCATGGTGACCGCCCTGAACGAGGTGGGCGACCACGAGCGAGCGGTGGACTGCGGCACGGACGAGTTCCTGACCAAGCCGGTGAACCGGATCGAGCTGATCACCCGGGTGAAAAGCCTCCTTCGGGTGCGCCACCTGAAGCAGGAACTCAGCCAGACCCCCGACGGCACGAGCGACCGACCACGGGACAAGCGCGGGCTTCACGCCGAGGATCATCCATAATGCGACGGGCACGAGTTGGGGCGCGGTGCGCCCCGTGCGTGTGGTTATTGGCCGCCGGTTTGCTGGGGGCCGAGGGACGTTCCGATCAACCCACTGCGGTCCCCAGCGGCGCCGAGCCACTGGCGGAGACGAAGCGGCTGGTGGACTCGCCGGACGAGCGGGTGTCGGTGCTGGCCAACGGCCTGACCGTCATCCTCAAGGCGCATCGCACGGCTCCGGTGGCCTGCGTGCAGATGTACTGCAAGACGGGCAGCATCCGCGAGCAGGAATACCTCGGGGCGGGCATGAGCCACCTGTTCGAGCACCTCCTGCACGGGGCGGCGACCATCCATCGGAGCGAGGAGCAGTCCCGGCGGATCCTCGACGAGATCGGCGGCAACTCGATCGCCTACACGAGCTACGAGGTCACCTGCTACTTCATCAACAGCACCCGCCAGAGCGCCGCCCGAGCCGTCAACCTGCTCGGCGACTGGATCACCCACCCGACCTTTCCGCAGGAGGCGTTCGACCGCGAGTGGGGCGTGGTGCAGCGGGAGCTGGAACGAGACGTGGACGATCCCGGCCGACAACTGTACTACCTGATGATGGACACGATGTACCGCGACCACCCGGCGCGGTTCCCGGTGATCGGGTACCAGCCCATCGTGCAGTCGCTCAAAAAGGAGGACATCGTCGGCTACCACCGCCGGATGTATGTGCCGGACAACATCGTGGTGACCATCGTCGGGGACATCGACCTGGACGAGATGCTCGAGACCGTGGCCAGGGAGTTCGCGGGGTTCCGGCGTCAGCGCGTGCCGGACGTCACGTTGCCCGAGGTGCCCCCGATGGTCACGCCGCGGTCGGCGAGCCGGCGGATGAAGGTGCAGGCGGCGATGATGCAGTTGGCGTGGCCGTCCATCCGGCTGACCCACCCGGACCTGTACGCCCTGGACGTGCTGAGCTACATCCTGACCCGCGGGGACAGCTCGCGGCTCGCCCGGACGATCCGTGATGCGGGCCTGACTTTCACCATCGACAGCTACAGCTACACGCCCGAGTGGGCGAACGGCGTCTTCGTGATCGACGCCCGGTTGGATCCAGCGAAGGTCGAGGAAGCCCAACAGGCGATCCTCAAGCAGGTGGCGGTGGTGCAGCAGGAACTGGTCTCGGCGGAGGAACTGGAGAAGGCCAAGAAGCAGAAGGCAGCCGAACACGTCATGCAGTCGCAGACGGCCGAGAGCGTCGCCTCGATGATCTCCAGCGACTACCTCGCGACGGGGGACATCCATTTCAGCCGGGCATACGTCGACAAGATCCAGGTCCTGACCGCCGAACAGATTCGCGACGTGGCCCGGCGATACCTGTTGCCCGAGCGGCTGGGGACGATAACCGTGCTGCCCGAAGGGGCGGCCGGGCCAACGGTGGCGTCCGCGGCCCAGGCGGCGACGCCCGAAGCGGTGCGTGAGATCAAGCTCGACAACGGCCTGCGTTGTCTGATCCGCCGCGATCCCACGACGCCGCTGGTGGCCATCCAGGCCTATTCGCTGGGCGGGGTGACGTTCGAGGACGCCGGGACGAACGGCCTGAGCCGCTTGGCGGCGATCCTCGTCGTGCGGGGCACGAAGACGCGGACAGCCCAGGACATCGCCGGATTCTTCGACGCCCGCGGCGGCACCCTCGACACCTCGTCGGGCAACAACTCACTCGTGTTCCAGGCGGAGGTGCTCAAGGCAGACTTCGCCGACACGGTGGCCGTGTTCGCCGACGTGGTGCTCAACCCCGTCTTTCCCGAGGATGAGTTGGAGTTGTTCCGGCCGCAACTGCTCGACGCGATTAAGCGCCTGGGCGAGACGTGGCGCCCGGAGTTGTTTTCCTACGCCCGGCACCGCTTCTACCGGAACAGCCCATATCGGTTCGACGACGTGGGCTCGGAAGCGGTGGTGGCCGGCGCAACCCGCGAGGAGGTGGAGGCCTTCTACCGCCGGTGCGTGACGGGGCCGAACACGGTGGTGGCCGTCTACGGCGACGTGGATGCGACGCTGGCCGAGTCGTTGGTGCGGCGGCACTTCGAGGCCCTGCCAGGGTCGGGGGCAACGCTGCCGAAGGTTGAGCCGGAACCAAAACTCGACGGGCCGCAGTTGTACATCCTCAAGAAGTCGCCGGAGCGCAAGGCAGCGGGGATCGCCGTGGGCTTTCGGGGCATGAAGGTCTCCGACAAGAAGGCCCGGGCCGAAATGGCCGTGCTGGATACGGTGATGAGCGGATACCGCTACCCGACGGGCTGGCTGGAGGAGTCGCTCCGCGGCGGAACCCAGAGTCTGGTCTACGAGGTGCACGCGGTGAACCAGCCCGGGCTTCTGCCGGGGATGTTCCAGGTTTACGCGGCGTGCCAGCCGGACAAGGTCAACGAGGTCTATGGGATCATCGCCAGGCAGATTGCCAAGGCCCGGGCAGGCGAGGTCACGCCCGAAGAACTCACGACGGCCAAGACGATCATCGTCACCACCGAGCTGATGGAGAACCAGACGAACAGCCGGCGGGCGATGCAGGACGGGCTCAACGTGCTGTACGGCCTGGGTCAAGCCTATGACGCGGAGTTCCTCAAGGCGGTCCAGGCGGTGACGCTCGAGGATCTGAAACGGCTCGCCGATGAGTACCTGGTGAACCCGCAGGTGGCTATCGTCACCCCGGCTCCCGAGGCGGTGGACATCGGCGTCAAGCCGACGGCGGTGGACAGCGTCCGCGACCCGACGGGGGACAGCGGCGGGCGATAGGTGTTGTGTGTTCCCAAATACATTTCCGGAGTTTTCTCGTGAGTGCGAACAAGGACTATCTGTCGTTGCCGTTCCGTGAATTGTTGGCTGATCTGGCCGCCAAGACGCCGACGCCCGGTGGGGGCGGGGCGGCGGCGGCGGCGGGTGCGGTGGCCGCCTCGCTGGCGTGCATGGTGCTGGAATACACGGTCGGCAAGGAAAAGTACGCGGAACACGAGGGGCGGCTTCGCAAGCGGTTGGAGGAACTCCAGCGCGCGGGCGAGGAGTTTGCCCGGCTGCTTGGCGAGGACATGAAGGCCTACGAAGCCGTGGTGGCGGCCCGCAAGAAGGATGCTCACGCCCGCGAGCAGGCGACATCGCGGGCGATCAACGTGCCGATGGAGGTCGTGTCGCTGGCGGGCGTGCTCGTGGCGGGGCTCGACCAGGTCAAGGGTCTCGTGAATCCCAACCTGTCCGGCGACTTGCGGGTGGCGGCGATCCTCGGGAACGCGGCGGCTCGGAGCGCCGCCTGCACCGTCCGCGAAAACCTGGAGGCCCTCCTCGACCGCAAGCAAGCCGCCCGCCTGGACGACCGCCTCGACCTGCTCCTCGGGCGCGCGGAGCGCCATTGCAACGCCGTCGTCCACTCCGGGACGCCGATTTGAGGGTGTTCCCGCGCGGCTGGGACGATGCGGTGGTCCGGTCGGGCAGAAGAAACGTGGTGGGGCATACAATTGGATGTACGGCCGGTCGGCGGGCGGCACGATGGCGGCGTCGGAGTGGTCGATCGGCCGTGCGAGGGCGGACCCATGTCCCTCCGCGTCAAGTGCCCGGTATGCGGCTACCGCATCAAAGCCCCGGACGGAGCGTACGGCCGGCGGGGAACCTGCCCCCGTTGCAAGCTGATGATCCGGCTGCCCACGCGCGAACAACTCGAGGCCCAAACATCTCAGGATGAGAGATCGGACGCACAGGGTACATCCGGCGGGGCCGAGCCGGCGTTGCCGGGCACGATAGAGGCACGGTCCACGGCGGGAGACTCCGGTTGACGAGACATCCGCGGCGGAGACGCTCGGGGCGGGTTACAGGGCTTGGGCCGCCAGGCAGAAAGGCTGGCCGCGGGACGCCGACTTGGTCATCGCCTTGCCAAGACGGTTCACAACCTCGCTGTGAACCCGTTCCACCTCCGATTGCGGCAAATCCAGAACGCCGGCGATCTCGTCGAACGTCAGTTCCTCGGCATACCGCAACATGATGATCAGACGCTCCGTGCGGTCGAGATAGTGCCGCACGTACCAGGCGAGGTCCTCGCGATCCAGGCCGGGCAGCGGGCTTCGCACGATGTTGATGTCGGGGGCGGGGACGAGTTCACGGGGCCAGGACGGCTTGACGCGAGTCTGCCGGGGACGCAGAGATGACATGGCTGCCTCCTCGTTCGCCTCTCGACCGGCCCGCCCACCAGCCGGTGGCGCCCGGTTGCCGTGAGGCACGGATGTCCTGTCTCGGCCGCAAGAGGCATCCGCTCCTCCTCATCGGCCGGCAGGGCTTCATCCTGGCTTATCGGACAGGTGGCGGGGATTCTGGAGTTGTTGCCAGGAAGCCGGGGATGGTGGATCGGCAAATAGTGGTCGAAACCCCCCTGGGTCGACCGGATTCCGACCCACACAGGGGGAGGAGCCATACAGCTTGCACCTGAATCTGGTGCCCGCGATGGAAGCGACCGGCGCCTCGCCGGACATCTTCCCTTGCCGAACGGCCGGCGAGGGCGCCGGCTGCTACGACTCCGCGCACGGGGTAGAATCGGGACTCGTATCAGACCGTTTCAGCCCAAGCTCATCGCGCCCCGGGCGGTCGGGCAGGCTTCGCAGTGGCGGGCAAACCACCACTCAACACCCTTCAGCACCAGTCCCACCTTGCTGGTGGTGCCCAGCTTGCGATGGATGTTGGTGATATATGGATGGAGTTCAATCCGGGCGGCTGACGGCCAGACCGCGGGCCCGGTCGAGGATGCGCTTCGTGAGCGGCGAAGGCTCGCTCAGGTCCTTGGGGTTGTTGGTGACGATGGTGGGGACGGCCCCCATGCGCTCGTAGACTTCGATGCCCTTCTCGAAGTCCTCGTTGCCGGGATTCAGATGATAGTAACCGATCAGGCGGGTATGGCTCCCCCACAGTAACTGGCAGATTCCGTGCTGGGCATCGACGTGTTTTTGTTCGAGCTTGCCCCAGCCTTGGAAAATGTGTCCCTGCGCGAAGCCCTGCCGCTGGAATGAGACTTCGTTGAGCCCCTCGCCCGCGAGCAGGAGTTCGGGCCGGACGGCGTCGAATTCGTCGTGGAGCTGGCGCATCCCCTCGATCGTGTTCATCCCCTGCACGAGGCCGTTGTCCGTGTTCCAGGTGCACAACGTCTGGTCGATGAACGCGACGCCGGTGCCCGTCCGGTCGCAGGCCTCGCCGACCACGTCGATCAGCTTGCTCCGCCAGGCGCCCAGGCCCGGGTGGATGTAGCCCATCCGGGTGTAGTCGTGCGTCTCGGGCGGCCAGTGCCAGCCCTGGGGCTCGTTCTTGTCGAGGCTGCGGACCTGGAAATCGCCGACGGTCTGGAAAAACGGGTGCTTGTAGTAGACGGAGAAATAGTTGAAGTGCGGCATCACGTGAAAGCCCAGTTGGCGGGCCTTGGCCATGTACTGCAGGGCCTTGTCGGTGGGGGTGTAGTCGGGGTAGTTCACGTCGTACTTGTCGGTCCGCCAATCGGACAGGTGGATGAGCGTCCGGGCGGGCGGATGGACGGCGGCGAGGGCGTCGAGCATCTCGGGCTTCGCCGCCGCCCAGCAGACGGCCAGCGTGATCCCGTCCACCCAGTCGGGCCGGTGTCGCGCGTTGGCCCGCAGATCGCCGCCGGCGAGGAGCCACTGCCGGTAGCGCGTGGCCGGTACCCTCCAATTGCCTCTATATGTGTTGACCCGCCATTCGATGCCGCCGGCGGTGCGGTTGTCCCACAGCGGTCCGGGCGGCTCGGTGTCAAAGCCCAGGTCGGTGCGGTCGCCTTGCCGCGTGAGCTGGAGGGCCTTGAACTGGCGGGTGCGGTCTTCGCAGTGAACCATCGCGGAGTATTCACCCTGCTCCAGGATCACCAGTTGAGCGTTCCACTCCATCGGCCAGGCGAACCGATGGGACGGCGGATGGGGCTGGTTGGACCGGAACCGCAGGCCGTTGACGCACGGCAGGATCACGGCGGCATCGGGGTGGGCGGACAGTGTCCATCCGACGGCCCGCAGGCCGCGGCGGCTGGACAGGCCGTCAGGGAGGATGCGCACGTCGCCGGTGTCGGCGTCCGCGCACACCAGGAGTGTACGGGTCGAATCCTCGCCGCTGACCTCGATGCGAGCGGCGCGGTCGGAGATCCGGCGGACGGTCGTCTGCTGGTGTTTGTCGGTGCCGAGCAGCCCGCCGTCGAGGTACAGCAGGTCGATGCCCGGCCCGGCGGCGGATGGGTGAACGAACTCGGTGTCGTCGCCGGCGGGGCG
>JACQVT010000308.1 GCA_016209665.1 Planctomycetota bacterium
CGTATGCTCTCCTGGGGAGCGGGCATCCCTGCCCGCCTCTGGCGCGAGCGAGAGGCCCCCTCTCTTCGCATGACCGGCTGGTCACCACGACCGGTTCATGCAAGCCTCCCGCGGGCCGGGGCGCGGCTACAAATTGTGGCACAGTCGCCCTCGGCTGTGTTCGCCACGGCGAATCTCGCCTGCGGCGGACATTCTGACGTCCGGTGCACCCAGCCAGGGGCGTCCCCACAACCGCCACAATCCTATGTCACACGCCGCGGGCCGTCGGCCCGAGAAGGACTTGCCGGCGGCTTGACCGCGGCCGGGCGAGGCCTTATGGTACGGGATTCCCGCCTGGGCAGCGGCTGAGGGACTAACGTCCCTTCGTCCGGGCGATACTGGTCGATAATCCGAACGGAAACCTGACAGACGATTAAGGGTCTCTGGCAGAACTTGTGGGACCGCCTTGCAGCCGGTCATCTCGACGGGCAAGATGACGGTCCGACACCAGGCCCTGCCAGAATCCCAAGCAGGAGCCCCCCGACGACATGGGTGTCTACACCGGACCGAAACTCAAACTAAGCCGTAGCGTGGGCGTGCCGATCGCCGAGACCAGCAAACACATGAACCCCCGCCGGACCAGCCGACCCGGCATGCACGGGTTCCGTCCCGCGCGGCGAAGCCTCTACGGCCGACAGCTCAACGAAAAGCAGAAACTCGCGTACTACTACAATCTTCGCGACCGGCAGCTTCGGCTGTACATGGCCAAGGCGGTCCGGTCGAAGCGCCCGACACCGGACGCCCTCCAGGAGTTGCTGGAGACCCGGCTGGACAACGTGCTTCGCCGCCTCGGCTGGGCCCGGACGATCTGGCAGGCACGACAACTCGTGAGCCACGGGCACATCCAGGTGAACGGGCGGCGGGTGGATATCCCGTCGTTCCACGTCTCGGCGGGCGACGTGGTGACCGTGAAGGAAAAGAGCAAGCCGCTGGTCAAGCGGTGCCAGGAGCTGGTGGAAGAGCGGCTGATTCCGGGCTGGCTGAGCACCGACGACGCCAAGCTGGAGGGCAAGGTCGAACGGATGCCCTTCCCCGAAGACGTCCGCCTGCCGTTCGACGTGGCCTACAGCCTGGTCATCGAGTACTACACACGATAGCGCTGTTCAGTTCGCGGGGCGGGAACTCACCGACGAGTAGTAGCCGCGGAGGACACCGTCGAGCTGGCGCGGGACGCGCTGACGGCCCATCTCGCGAAGCTGGTGCGTCTGGTCGGCGCCGGGCGAGTGGATGGTGCCCAGCGCTCGTACCTCGCCGGCGGGCCGACTCGTCGACCGGCGCGGGGTTGCCGTATCGGGCCGGTTCCCGGACGTTTCCCGGCGGGCAGGCAATGCGGTCCTGTCGACCTGACGCTGGCCGCGATCGACCTCTCTCCGATAGTCCTCGACGAAGCGCCAGGCGCTGTTCAGGTTCCAGCCGAGAGCCTCCAGCAGCTTGGGGTCGACCTCGTCGTTGCGCAGGGCGATCTCCAGTTCATCGATGAGCTTCGGAGCGTTGCCGGCCGAATCGAGCCCGGGGGCCTGCTTGTCGGGCCGGCCAAGCGGCCCTGTTTTCTCGGTGCCGTCGTCCTTGGGCTTGTCCGGCACATCCACGCGGGCGTTCGAGGACTCGCGCCCGCTGCCGCCAGTGGGCGAGGCACCACCACCGCTGCCAGGCGTCTGCCCCTGACCTTGACCCTGACCTTGACCCTGGCCCTGACCGTCTCCCTGCCCCTGACCTTGTCCCTGCCCTTGTCCCTGGCCCTGGCCTTGACCTTGCCCCTGGACTTGACCCTGGCCTTGACCCTGGCCTTGACCCTGGCCTTGGCCTTGACCTTGGCTCTCACCGCTGCCCTGCCCTTGACTTTGGCCTTCTCCGCGACCCTGGCCCTGACCGCTGCGCTCATCCTGCCCCTGGCCCATACCCTCGCCCTGACCCGGGCTCTGGCTTTGACCGGCGCTCTGCGCTTGGGCTTGGCTGATCCCCTGACTTTGGCCTTGAACTTGGCTACCTTCCTGACTCTCGCTGCTCGGCCGGCTCTGACTCTCACCTTGCTCCTGACTCTGGTTCTGACTCTGGTTCTGGTTCTGACTCTGCCCGCTCGCCCGATTCTCCCCGCCGGCTTCAGTCGAGACTTCACCCTGGCTCGGCGTTGTGTTCCGTCCAGCTTGACCTTTCCCCGGCTGAGCCTGTCCGGGCTCTGCCGGAGTACCCTCTTTCTCCCCCGATCGCGACGCGTCGCCGTCGGCTTCCATGCCATCTGTGCTGTCCGCCGTGGCGGATGGCGCGGCGTCTTGCGTTCCGCCGTCTTTCTGCACTCCCGCGGTGTCTCCTTGTTGTCCCTCGCTTGCCCCAGCAGATTCCTCCTGATCGCCCATCGCCTGGGCAAGAAGATCGAGTTCGCGACGGTGGGCGTCGGTGAATGACTTAAGGGCCTGGTCGTCAGGCTGGCCGTCGGCTGCCGTCTCATCCGGACGCTGATCCTGGTCAGCCGTCGACCGATGTGCGTCGGCCTGACCAGCCTCATGGGCCCGCTCGGGCCGGTCATCCTCCGCCGCCGATTGCTCGTCTCGGCTGGTTGATTGCGTCAGCTCCGCAGGCCCGGAATGCGGCGAGGTCTGGTCGGCAGGGAGCGTTGCAGCACGGCCATCCGCGGGCCCGGATTGGGCGGGGATCCTCCGGCCGGTCTGGCCCGGCTGAGTCGACTCACCCTTGGCGACCGCCACGGTCGGGGGCAGCCTGATCTGAATCGTACCGATCGCGCTGTCGGTCTTCTGGTAGGCGGGCTCGCCGCGCGGGTCCTCGCGGTTGTCCCAGGCCGAGATCCACCACTCGACGGTCTGCCCCGGCGCCGCGCCCAGACGGCTCGCGGGGAACCGCTCGTGCAACCGGGCCTGGGTGTTCGGCCCGCGGGTCGACTGCATCGGCAGCGAGAGGGTTTTCGTATCGCCCGTTTGTCCGACGCGCCACGAGAACGCTGCCCGCGTCAGACCGAAATCATCGTTCGCGGCGGCGTCGATCACGACGGCGCCGTCGACCGGCACCTGCGATGTGCCGGCCGGCTGGCGGACGATCAATTGCGGCGGCTCGTCCGGCCGGGCGCGGATACGGTACTCGATACCATCACGGTTAAGCTTCCCATAGGCGTCGGCGAAACTGATCTGATAGACATCGTCGCGCTCGACGACGGTCGTCCCTTCAAGCAGCATGGCCGGTTGTGTTGCAGCGGTCATGGCTCGCCGCTGCTCCGCCGGCGGCCTACCCAGGACGAGGATTGGATCGCGGGCGGGGACGTTGGTACGAGCCCGGATGGACACCCGTGTGCCGATCAACGCATCCACGTCGCCTCCCGGCTGGGTCGTGGCGACCCAGCCGGTGTACGCGGGGTACTCGCATCGAGTGGTAATCTCGATCACGCTGGGCGGCGGGCGGACGACCAGGCGGCGGATCGCGGATCTCGCATCGCCGGCCAACATCTGCCAATGCAGCGGGTGCTGCACGTCGTGGCCGGCTTTGATGCCCTTCCATCGCTGGTCGGAGGTGCCGGCCGATGGAGGATCCAGCTCGAGCTGATCGCCGTCCAGCCAACTGACGCCCCCATCCAGGCTGAACCGTACGCAAGCCCGGGACGGCTTGCGGCCGTGGATCGAGGCGGCGAAAACCACCGGATCGCCCCGCAAGACCGACGCCCCATCCAGCGGCTCGAGATCCACGAACATGCTCCTGGTGGGAGCCGGCAGGCGCGCGCCAAACGCTCGTCGGATGCTGGGCAGGATGGGCTTCGGCGAAACCAGTGCGTAGACAAACAATCCCAACAACACCGACCCGATGATCCAACTCACCTGTCGCACGCGGTTCTTGGGCAGACACGGGCCGATCGGCAGGTCGTCTACCTCACCCGCGGCTCGCCCGACCACGGCCGCCCGGATCGAACCCGGCAGCTCGGTCCGCCCGGACAACTGCAACGCATCAACGATCGTGTTTCGGACTTCGGGGTTAGCCCGTTCGATGAGCCGGGCGACGTACAGGCTGTTGAGCCGCCGGACCAGCAGCCAGCCCAGGACGATCAGGACCCAGACGGCGCTGCCCACCACGTACCCAAGCCCCGCCAGGCTGCACGCCCGGTCCGACAGGCCGCCCGGCCACCAGTGGTCGCAGATCACGAACGTCAGAACGAACGCCAGCGTGCCGGCAACCCACACCCCCAGACCCACGGTCAACGTGAGCAGCTTCAGCCAACTCTTCATAGTTCCCAGCACGACGGCGAGCTGGTGCCGCGATTCGTGCCAGTCTTGATGGAGGGCGGTCATGGACGGATCTCTGCGGGTCCGAGACCCTGTGCCGGCGGCATCGAGTCTCCAAGGGATTCTACGCGATCGACCCGACGCAGCGCGCGCAGAAATCCTTCGATCCACGCCCGTCGATGCGGGGCGATCGAGTGGCCGCCGTAGGCCACGGCGTAGTAGAGGCGGACCAAATCGGGAGCGGCCCGCAAGGCCGGGTAGGCTTCAGCGAGTTCGTCGGCGAATTCGGCCGGGGTCTGGCCGGCCCGGCGGTGCAGGCCCAAGGCCTCGAGCCGGCGGCAGAACCGGTAGTAAAACTCCGCGTCCGGCAGGACGGCGCCAAACCGCTGGCGGCCGGCGTACCAGCGGATGGCGGCGGCAGCGAGCCACCGCCCCACCGTCACCAGCACGTAGCCGGTCAGCACCACCAACGCGGTGATGAGCAGCGCGACCACCCAATAAAGCAGTCGATCGGCGGTCGACAGATCGAGCCGCCCGCCGAACAGCTCGCGGATGAAAGCCACGACCGCGCCGGCCGCGGTGGTTTCGTCGCCGACGGGTCGGCTGAGCCAGGTGTAGAAGTTCTCGAACAACTGTCGCCGCGAGCCCGCGTCGTAGGTCACGACGAAGCTGGCCCATTGGAACTGGAAGTAGTCGACGTAGGACCGGGCGATCTTGAGCCAGGACACACCGGGCGGCGCCGCTCGAGACGTTCCGGGCGTGGGATCGTAGGCCTTCCAGCCCTTGCCGGGAACGTGGGCCTCGACCCAGGCGTGAGCGTGCTTGTCCCGCACGACGAGGAACTCGCCGAGGCTGTTGTATTCGCCCCCGCGGTAGCCGCTGACCAGCCGGGCTGGAATGCCCTTATATTGGCACATCACCGCCATCGCGGAGGCAAAGTACTCGCAGTGTCCGCGACGGGTCTCCAGGAGGAACTCACCGATGGGCTCGCGGGGGCCGCGGATGCGGGGCAGGGTCAAGGTGTAGGTGAAGCGCCCCCCGGACAGATAGCCCTGGAGCCGGCGAAGGAACGCCTCGCGGTTGGCGGGCACGTCGAGCGGGCCCACGTCGCCGATCTCGCGGTCCATGAGTTCGACGATCTCTTCCGTCCGCGGCAGGGGGGGGTCGGGCGTGACCAGCGGCGGCGGCCGCGGGGCCTCGTCCCCCCGTTCCCACTCCAGGGGGACGACGGCCCCGGAGACGATGGACTTGACGGAGTACCGCAGCACCTTGCCGGCCGTCTTTTGCCCGAACAGGAGCTGGTCCCGAATGTTGAGCTTCAGGTCCGAACCGTCGCGGGCGGCGAGTTCCAGGATGGGGAGCGGACATGGCAACGCGGTATTGTCGTGCGGATCCAGCCAGAAGTGGTACTCCACGGTGGATTCCGGGAAAGCCGGCGAGGCCAGCGTGATCCGCCGCCCGTTCCCGCCGAGCTTGAGTATCTGGGGACTCTCCTCGCCTCCCCCTGGATTGCGAAGCCATCCCCATCCTCCGCCGAGCCCGCCCGCCTTCCGCGTGTACCTGTAGGCAACCTGAACGCGGAAGTAATGGCTGGACTCATCGTAGGCAGGTGATCCCGCGTCAGCGCCGACGATCCGCACCCGCATCACCGCCCGGTCTGACTCGTAGATGGTCTGGTTCTCAGGGACGTTGATGGAGGCCGCCAGGCCGGTGAGGATCGGGCCGGCCCGCGGTGCCTGCAACTCCCGAAAGATGCCGGACTCAAACCGAGGACAGAGCACGAACACCGCCACCCCGATGAGCAGTGCCACCAGGCCGGCGGGAACGCCTGCCCCGCGGCACTCCTTGAACGAGGGGCAGACCGCGGCCGGAACCGGCCAGCTCAGTGGGCGATGAAGGCCCTCTTCCTTCCGCGGGCGCACCTGCTGTGTCACCCGCCCCAACTCGGCCAGCATGTGCATCCGGATCAAAGCGGGAACGGCGGCCGCCATGACGAACACCAGAGCCACCGCGAAGACCGCATCGCCGCTGACGATGCCGCCCACCACCAACAGCAGCAGGCACAGCACCAGGACCTGGACGTCGTCCCTCAGCGAGCGGACCTGCAAGAGCTTGGTCATGCAGACGATCATCATGAAGTGAGACAGGGCCATGACCAGCACGGCCTGGAGAGCAAGGTACTCGGCGATCAGTCCGACGAAGGCCATCACGATGATCGCGTAGGCCAGGCGGGGACCGATGGGCGGCCGACGGCCGCGGATCGCCCAGGCCGCTCCGACGATCACCGCCAGCAGGTTCGCCACGGCGTACCAGGGACTCCGCTCGGCGAGTGCGATCGGCAAGCTGACCGCCAGCAGGATGGCCGCGTGGACCCAGAAAAAGCTCACCGCTTCCGTCATGGCGTCCTCCGCGGCTCGCCGGACGGCGGCACCGGTTCGAATAGCTTGTCCAGCAGGGTGGACTGCGGCGAGATCATCATCACGCTGTCGCTGTGGGTGGCCAGCAGCCGGAGGACGCGGTTGTGCAGTTCACCCGCCTGAGTGGTGAACAACATGCAGCGGGCGTGCCAACCGCTGGACCATCGGATTCCGGCGATCAACTGGTCGAGCCCGGTGAAGGTGCCGGGGGCGAGCAGTGCGAGTTCGTGGTGCAGCCGTCGGCGGTGCGTCCGGCCGCCCGCGGGAGCGATGATGATGGGGACGGCGGCGCGGCAGACCAGCCCGACCCGATGGCCGGCGTCGAGGGCGTCGCAGATCGCGGTGGCGGCGGCACTGATGATGCGTTCGGCCTTGTGGTCCTCGCCGTTGGATGATGATCGCTGGGCTGGGCCACCGCCCCGGCGCCGAGCATCGGGCGGGGCCTCTGTCGCCAGCGGCCAGGGATCGAGAAAGAATACGATCTGGCTGTCGCGGACGGCCACGTGCTCGCGAACGATCAGTTCGCCGGCGTGGGCCGACCGACGCCAGTGGATCCACCGCGGGTTGTCGCCCAGCCGATACTCGCGGACGCCGTGGAACTCGTCCTCGCCGCCGGCGCGGTCGGCATGACGCGTGGGGGCGACCGCGGCTGCGGCGTGCTTTCGCCACAGATCCCGCCGCATCCGCCCCACGGCCGGATAGACGATCAGCTCGCCCGGAAGCTGAAGGTCAACGGTGCAGGTGAACAGCCCAAATGGGAAGCCGCAAGACAATCGGATACCGCGAAGTCCCACCCGTCCCCGCGACGGACAGGAGGCCGTCAACTCGACCACCAGGTCCTGGCGCGGCGGCAACAAGGGGATGAAGGCGTGCGGGAACGTCGGACCACTGCGGCCGGCCGGAATCTCGGTGACCCGCAAGGTCCACGCGGACACCCATCGCCGCCGGTTGCGGAGGGTGTAGATGATGCGAAAAGGCCGGCCGGCCACCACGGCCTCAGCGACGGTGCGCTCAACGTCCACCTTGCGGACCATCCGCGCGCAGCCCCCCGCGCTGAACGCCAGCAACCCGAGAACCACGCCGAAGATCAGCAGCAGCAGGTTGGCATCGCTGGTGAACGCCGAGGCGCCGACGAGCATCGCCACACAGGCCGTCAAGACGCCGTTGGCCGTGATCCGCAGCCCCAGCACCGCTGACGTCCGCCGCATCGCGGGCGTTGCGACCCCTTCGGGCCGCAGGGGAATCGCGATGGGAGGAGCAGTGGCCACAGCAGACTCGCTTGGCGGTACGACCGCCCTCCGGGCGTGAGAAACGAGAACGGTCTTCCGTTCGAAGTTCTCACTTCTCACGGGCCGTCAGGCCCGGTCTCGGTTCACTCCGGCACGCTCACGTTGCGCACGATCTCCCCGAGCAACTGGTCGGTGTTCACGGTGTGCCCGTCATGCAGATAGCTCTTGGTCACGACGCGATGGGCACACGTCGGCACGAACAGCGACTTGAGGTCGTCGGGCACCACGTAGTCTCGGCCCATCAGCAGAGCGAGGGCCTGAGCACACCGGATCAGGCTGATGGCTCCGCGGGGCGACACACCGACCTCCAGGTGCTCGTGGCCGCGGGTGATCTCGACCAGGTCGAGGGCGTAGTTCACCAGCCGGTCTTCCACGTGAATGCGGCTCACGCGGTCCTGCAGCGCGATCACGTGCTCTTTCGACATCACCGGCTGGAGCGATTCGAGGGCCCCCATGCTCGGCTGCTCGCGGATGATCTGCATCTCGTACTGGCGGGCGGGATAGCCGATCCGAATCCGCAGGGCGAACCGGTCGAGCTGGTTCTCGGGCAGGAAGTACGTGCCCTCGAACTCGAACGGGTTCTGTGTGGCGATGACCATGAACGGCCGGTCGAGCTTGAGCGTGTGGCCGTCGACGCTGACCTGGGC
>JACQVT010000309.1 GCA_016209665.1 Planctomycetota bacterium
CGCGGGCGTGAGCGGTTCGGACCGGGTGGTGGTCACGTTCTCATCGTGGCAGACGGGAGGCGCACCGGGGGGAACGTCGCCTTACGGCTCTGTCCAGGATACCTGGCTACAAGTGGACATCGGGGTGGGATTCGGCCTGTCCGCTCCAAACCCGCACTACTGGGGCAACGCCGCAGGCGACACGGACCAAGGCAACAGCCCTCCGAACATCCTCGTCAACCCGACGGATGAGATCTGGATCCGGACGCACCCGACGACGCCGTTGAATCGTTCGCCGGTTTTCGACGCGTGCGATATCAACAAGGACAGTCTGTCGAATCCGACGGACCAGATCTACGTTCGCACGCACCCGACGACCCCGTTGAACTGCGTGAAGATGATCATCAGGTAAGCGAGGAAGGGGGAACAGAGCCCAGCTCGTGCTGGTCGAGGCGCGATCGGAGGGGTCGGCCCGCGAGCGCGACGGTGCAGGTTGGACGCCCTCTCGTCTGGTTCGTCCTGACGGTTCGGTAACGCGAGTTAGCAGCCGACAACATGGACCCGGGCCCTCCCCGGCCCATGTTTTGCTCGGTCTGTGTCCACCCTCGGTGGGCTGTCTGGTCCCAGGAGACCCGGGCGGTCGCCTCCAGGCCCAGTGGTGTTGGACAGGGCCGCGGGGCCGGATATCATGCCGTTAACGGTCACTGGTTGTCGGCGCGACGGGCCGCCTGCTGTCAACCGCGGCCCCTCGGCACTATGATACTGCATTCCGCATTGCCGACGGGGAAGCCTGCACCGATGAACAGGACGAAACGGACACCTTGGAGTCTTGCGAGTTGCCTGGGCTTGGGCCTGGTGGCGTGCCTTGAAACGGTTTTGGGCGCCCCGGCGGTGGAGGTTCAGGGCGTCGTGCCGGGCAACTTGCCGCCGGCGGCGACGGCGACGGTGGTCGTGCCAATCCCGGCTGAAACCGCCGGCCGGGGGAGCCTGAGAGGACGAATCGAGGTGGGCGGCCGACCCGCCGGCGAAGTCGTGCTGCAAGCGGAGCCGGCGGACGCGGCGTCGGGCACGCCGGAACGTGCCTGGTTCCAATGGACACCAACGAGAGACCAGCTTGGTCAGCCGATCGTGCTGCGGATCGCACCCCGTCCGCCAACGGGGTCTGCCCGTGCGTACCGGGTGCGATACGCCGATCCGAATGTCGAGGTCGCGACGGCCGATGGCGGGCCCGTGCTCGCGTACCGGCACGGTGCGCCGGACCCGTCGTTCAAGTATCCGATGACCAGCTACCTCCATCCGCTGGTGGGCCTCGACGGCGAGATTCTGACCGACTGCACGCCGTCCGATCACCTGCACCATCGCGGGCTGTTCTGGGCGTGGGTGCGCATTCAACGGGGCGAAGACATCATCGCCGAGACGTGGGTGCCTCGGAATCTCGTCCTCGAGGCCGGCGATCTCAAGACTGCCACCGGACCGGTGTTTGCCCGGTTCGCGGCCAGGCACTACTACGTCTATCGGCCGGAGTCGGGCGCCAGTCAGCCTGCCTCGGTCGCCGCGGGGACGCCGGCCGCCGGCGGCGCCGCGGGCCTGTCTCGCCGCGAGGCGGGCGAACGCTTATTCGACGAATGGGTCGTCTGCCGGGTGTTCCCCGTCACCGACGGCGGCCGGGCGATCGATGTCGAACTCACGCTCACCGCCCTGCAGGATGGCCTGAAGATCGGCGGCCAAACGCAATCCAACAAGGGTTACGGCGGATTGACGCTGCGGTTCAGCACCGAACAGCAGGGCAAGGCCATCGAGCCGCGGATCGTCGCCGACGGCAAGGCGATCCAGAGGGACCTGAACCACGTGGTGGCCCGGTGGATCGACTGGACGGGCATCTTCAACGGGCCCGACGGCAAGCGGCTGGGCCATCGCAGCGGGGCGGCGGTGCTCGTGCACCCGTCGCATCCGCCGATGCCTGGCTCGCCGCCGGGCGGGCCCGCCTCGCCGCCGGAATGGATCACCCGGTTCTACGGGCCGATCAACGTGGCGTACCCGGGCCTGGAAATGTTGGCCATGCCGCGGGGTAAGCCCCTGCACCTGCGGTATCGCCTGTGGGTGCACCGCGGTGACACCGCGACGGCCGACGTGGACGGGCGCTATCGAGGCTACGCGGCGGACTGGAAGTGGACGGGCGTCAACTAGTGTACAGATGCGCGGGGATGAACCCCCCGACTCGTTCGACGGCACGGCAGTTCAGAGCTGATGAGGAGACGGGTCCGGTGAGTGGCAAGCGAACGGGACATTACGTTATCAGCACGCACTGGGACCGGGAGTGGTACGAGTCCTTCCAGAGCTACCGCTTTCGGCTGGTGAGCGTGCTGGACGAAGTGCTGGACGTCATGCAGCGCGATCTGCGGTTCCGGTACTTCCAACTGGATGGGCAGGTCATCCCCATCGAGGATTACTTGGAGATCCGTCCGGAGCGCGAGGCGGAGCTGCGGGATCTGATCGAGGAAGGGCGGCTGAGGCTGGGGCCGTGGTA
>JACQVT010000310.1 GCA_016209665.1 Planctomycetota bacterium
AAAAGACTCCCGACCCCTTTGCTCCAGCCCATCTCCCGCTGTTCAGTGAGCGGGCTGGGACGTCGTGGCACGACCGTAAATCGCATTCATTGTTGCGGAGTCCACCTCGATACCAGGCCTCTCCACGAACATTCGCCCATTCCATACCCCGAGGATACGCCGACTCGGCATGTCGACAACAACGGTGTCCCTAGCCATATGAAACTGATCTGGAAGGAACTGCCGTTCATCAATAGGTCCATTCAGCGATGCCTTCTTGACAGTGAGAACCGTCTCCGTAGATAGAATCCCTCCGACATAGTCATGTATGCTCACGCGAGTCGGGAAGACTATGCCACTAACTGTGTCCACCGCATTCTCAATCTCTGTAACTGTCCGGACCCGTCCGTCCGCGCTCATGCCCTCGACTCTGCTGACCCCGAAAGACGTCGGATCAACGACAATGCTGGTCTTTGTGGCATCCTTATGACAAACATAATTCATCTCGACCTTGCGTGGATCGGAGGAGCTAGCTGCGGCTTGGGTTATTTCAACACCGCCGCTTGAGATCGCTGTCGGCCCAGGTGCTACTTCTAGGCCAAGTCGTCGAATGTCGAAGAACTGAACCGCGCGCTTTGCCGCATCAGGGGGCAATCCCACCTGAAGTTGCGCACCACGATCCAAATACAAGTATGTCTGGGTGTCAGTCTGCGCGTACAGCACTCGCCTCCGTTGAATCCGCAGACGCCCGGACTCAATGTCGTCCTTGACCCCTGACACGCCCGGATGGCCTATTAACGCATCTCCATTCGCCTCAAAAAGCATCATCGAACCCAATATCCCGATTTTATATGATGCGTTGGTTGCGAGAGAAGAGCCGTCCGGACCGTGCTCGACAAGAGACCTCTCGATTTCAAACCAGGCAGTCGCTATTGCCTGGCGACAAGCCCAGATGGACGCATGCAAGTCCGTCTTGCTGATTCCTTCGTCAGCAGGGCACGGAACCACCAATAACATCAACAGAAACGCTCCGCTGTACACGAAACGGAACAGGCCATGTACGCTCCTACGGAGACCGGCGCCTTGCCTAATCATTTTCGACCCACCTTCCTATAGAGTCGATGCTCTGCCGCACTCAACTCAATTGCGACTCCGAGAGCCACAATCCGTCGACCCAACGACTCGCGTTCTAATCGTTTCGCACCCAGACATAAGCACCAGCAGTTCCGGCCAGCTGGTTCATCACTACGAACTCTGGCGGCGTCTCATCTGTTGCGCCTCGACGCAGATTCCGAGTCACGGCACATTCCGCAAGCTTCATTCGCTGCCCAGGAATCCACCTCGGTGTGCTATTCGGCCAATCTGCACACACCACCCTCCCATCAATGACTTGTTGACGACAGTAGGAAACCTGGTAGCAGTCGGTCTCCTCTTCGTAGCATGTCCACCCGTCCGCGATAGTCTCATTCAGGCATACCACGTTGTAGTACCATGCTGTGGTGACCGTTGTAAAACAATAGCCCGTCTGATCCTCGCAGGCATAAGGCCCGGAATGCGGACCCCCGCACGGGTCTCCGAGCGTATAGTTCTGATAACACCCGACCGCGCCAATGCAGGCGCACAGCCGCGGAGTCCATGCCGCGCAAACGACCACGCACATCGAGCTAATCAGTTTGCACCCTTGCCTTTCCATTCTCACTTCTCCTTTGCCGGAATCTCGGCGGCGGGGGCAATCGAGTCCGGTTCGCGCCAAGTCTTTATTCAAAGGCAATCTACTCAACCGGGACATTGAACCACGGAGTCACCCTATTCCCCAGCAGCAAGTCGTCGGCGCTCTGTGTAGACGGGATGCTGGAGTGCAATTCAACCATACGTTGTCTGAGAGTGGTTCTTGTCTGATCGGAGACCTCAATAGGACGGTAGACAATCAGCCCGTCCCCATACCTGCCATCGAGTTGAGGTGGCACTCCATCCACCACAATCGTTCTGGTTATGTCAGACGCGGTCTTGTCGATTCTCGTGCGTACAAACTGTGCGGGTGATGTCCCCACACAGATGCCGACATCAATATCCTTGAAATCACCAGCGCCGCGTTTTCGCATAAAGAAAACCAGATCCCCCGGGCTCAGCTTCGCGAGGGTCGCTGCCGACAGATCAGCAATTACAAGCCGTTCCCGTTTATTCGGAAGATTGTACTCGGGGCGAAATGTCTTCTTCCAATCCGACCAGCCCCAGTACGTATACCACACTTTTCTTGTTTCCGGAAAGCTGAAAGCTCTTTGTAGCTGGTTCGAGTATCCAATTCGCACTCTTGGCCAATTCGACTGGATACCACCTGACTCGCGTAGCCTCCCGAGGAACGGGCTCTCTGAAATGCAATCGTAAAAGAAACGAATAGTACTCGTCCCAGTTGCGAGCATTTGCCAGAGCCAAACACCTCATCGCGACAACGGTCATGTTGCCTTCCTTGAGGTTGTCCGTATGAACCGGCTGCCTCGGGAACACTTGGCCCACACACTGCTGTGCCAAAGCGACTACCTTCTCTCCAATCGGCGTCGAATCCCGACTGAGGAGATTCGCATACCGGTCAAGCTGGATGTTCGTGAGGTCCGCCATCCCGGACTGCCTGAGGCAGGTCAACTCATCCGTCTGGATAGTTTGTGCGCACACTTCGACAGCAGCAGTAAACAGGGACAGAAGTGATATAGCTTTCATTGGACACCCGGAAGGTGAATGCTGACTAGTCGGCGTTCCCAGCCGCAGCCGACAAGAATCGTGGTATCTGTTTAGCGGCTTGACCGGCTCACGCGGCCGGTCCGTTTCATGAGATTCAGCCATTTTACCCCCCCGTTGCTGCGTGCAAGAACTTTCTTGAGCATTTTTTGTTGGTGTGGACCGGGCTGGTTGGCCGGGGGTTGGAACGGGGACGAACCTCGTTGGGCGCTCGCACTCCTCCCTTCTCACGAGCGCAGCCCGGTCTCACTTCCGCTTCTCCCCGACTCCCGAACCCTGGCCCCGAGTTCCGAACCCCGCTCTTGCGTGACTGACCAGACCCGAAAGAAACGCCCGACCTCCGGAAGGAGAGCAGGCTTGGTCGTCGTGGCGACGACGCCCGGCCCCCAGGCGACCCCAAGAAGGCGGGTAGGGATGCCCGCCCCCCACAGGCGGGAGGGAGCGACGGCCCGGCGGCTGACGACGCGACGCGGCCGGATGCCCGTCCCCAGGCGGCACAGGGCGTGGGTCATGGGAGGGGATTGGGATGCCCGGGAGGCATTTGCTTCCCAAATCCCGTCGGGCGGCCCCGCATCCCGGTGTTTACCCCAGGTGTATAAACCATTTAGAGCTGCGGGTGGGGGCGCGGGCCGGGAGAACTTTTCCGCGGCCCGGACGTAATACAGTCAGGGCAGAACGGCGTTTTTGCCGGGGAAAATGCGGTTTTTGACAAGATTTTCCTTGGTCTGCCCGCGTCGTACCAGTATAATTGGGGCCTAGGCTTCCGTTCCACCCCCCCGCCTACCTGGAGGGAGTAGCCGCCGAGGTGGTGGTTGCTGGCGCGTGTTTTGGCGGCACTTGGCAGCCTTCCGGGTACGGTACTTCAAGCGACTTGAGTACCGCGTTTGTGACAAGGTCAGTGGCGCCGGTGAGATTGGCTCATCGGCGGCGAGGATGTTCGCAATGTCTTCTGAGGAATCGGTAGAGTTGGGTGAAACGTTGCAGCGGGTGGCGGAGCTGAAGTTCGCCCTGTACCACCGGCCGCTGCACCCGGAGCTGTTCCGGATTCACCAGAGCCGTCATCTCGAGCGGGCCGCCTACCAGGCGGACATCTGGGTGATCGGTCTGTCCCATGTGCTGACCGTGCAGTCGGGGGGCCGCTGCGTGTCCGAGGTCACGACCGACGACCTGGAGGTCCTGCCCCAGAACGGTCTGGTCACCTCGTTCCAGTTCCGGGGCGAGCGCGACCACATGGAGGAGTTCGACGACGGGCTGCGGTACATCCTCTCGACCCAGGTCGAGCGGATGAGCCAGAACCTGTTCCACGCCTCGCACCGTGACCTGCTCAACTACGGGGCCAGTCGGGGCCTGCTGGTCACGTTCAACGAGTGGGCGGGCGACGACGAGTTGGTGCCGTTTACGTTCATCGACTTTGAAGCCCGGGACCGCGAGTTCCACGTGCAGGCGTTCCATTCGTTCCCGGCCGATTACACGATCATCAAGACCCAGTCCATCGTCGAGGTGGGCTCACGGGTGACCGTTGGCCGCCGCAAGGGCCGACCTCGCCCGGTCTGAGCGACTCGTGAACCATGCGATCACACCCGCGGCGAGCCGGTTTCCGGCTCGCCGCGATCGTATTTACGACGCCAAGTCTTCGCCTCGGGGGGGAATCGTACAAGTACCGGGTCAAGTTCGTCGAGCCACGCGATCCGCCGAATCGCGAGGTTGGACGGGGATTTGTGCCGGGCATCAGCGGCCCGAAGCACCGGCTTTGCTGGCGCGATCGGCCGGCTTGGGACTCGGCCGCCCGGGCTGGGCCTCAGTAGCGGCCGGCGCCGCCCGGCCGCCCGCTTCACCGTTTCCATTGGTCGAACCGTTGCGGCCCGGCCGGGCGACACCATTTCGCGTTCTGGGCCTGGTCGCCGGCTGGCCTGACGCGCTCTCGAAAAACGAGCCGAGGTTCCGCAGCCGCTCGTAGCGACGCTTGAGCAGCGTATCGATCCGCACCCGCTTGAGTTCCCGTAGCGACTCCACCACGTACTTCTCGAAGGTGGCGATCATGGCCTTGGGGTCCCGATGGCCGCCGCCCAGCGGCTCAGGAAGGATTTCATCGATCAGGCCGAACTTCTTGAGGTCGCGGCTGGTCAGCCTCAGGGCCGCCGCGGCGTCGGAGGCCCGCTCGGCGCTCTTCCACAGGATGGCCGCGCAGCCCTCGGGCGTGATGACGGAGTAGTACGCGTGCTCGAACATCGCCAGCCGGTCGCCCACGCCGATGCCCAGCGCCCCGCCGCTGCCGCCTTCCCCGATGACCACGCAACAGATCGGAACCCGCAGGCGCGACATCTCCATCAGGTTGACCGCGATGGCCTGGGCGATGCCGCGTTCCTCCGCCTTGTCGCCCGGATAGGCGCCCTGGGTGTCGACCACGCAGACCACCGGCAGCTTGAACTTCTCGGCCAACCGCATCTTGAGCAGGGCCTTGCGATAGCCCTCGGGATGGGCGCAGCCGAAATGCCGTTCGATCTTCTCCTTGGTGTCGCGGCCCTTGTCATGTCCGACGATCAGGGCCTTGATCCCGCCGATGCGGCCGAACCCGGTAACGATCGCCTTGTCATCGCCGAAGCAGCGGTCGCCGTGCAACTCGCAGAAATCCTTGACCGCGCCCTCGAGGTAGTCCGGCAGTACCGGCCGCCGCGGATGTCGTGCGACCAGCACGGTTTCCCAAGGAGTCAGCTTCTCGTAGGTCCGTCGGGTCATGCTGTCCAGGTGGGCCCGCAGCTTGCGGATGTCCTCCGACAGGTCGCGATGCGTATCGGTCTGGACGGCTTCGAGTTCGGCGATCTCCCGCTCGATGCGGACGAGCGGACGTTCGAATTCAAGTACGCCGCCCGGGCCAAGCGCCGCGCCGGCGGGCCGACTATCGGGTTGTGCTGCCATGAATACCGCCAACTCCCCTGAAGGGCGATGCCACGACATCGTGCCGGCATCTTCACTGGGCCGGTCGAGAAGCGGCCGCGCGTAAGCACCGGTGCGCCAACCCGGCCTTACCGGCCTGCCACGCCGATGTAGGTGGCACAGCCCGCCGCTTGCTTCCTGAGGCACCGGCCTCCCGCCGGCGGATCCCCTCTCCGGTCGCGATCCGGGTTTGGCCCGATGCACGGCTGCCAAGCCCAAACCTTCACTTCGTATAGCTTAGCCGATCGGGACCGGCAGGCAAGCCCATTCTCGGGCTGGATTTGACGACCCAGGGCCACCGCCGGTACATTATCGACGTTCCTGCTGAGGCCGTAGTCTGATGTAACATCATGGATCTTGGCAAGTTAGATCGCGTAGCCATCGTGGGTGTCGGTCTGCTGGGCGGGTCCATTGGTCATGCCCTGCGGGCCGCGGGGTTTGTGGGAAGCCGGGTGGGCATCGGGCGGAGGGCCTCCTCGCTGGCACGGGCGATGGCCTGCGAGGCCGTCGACGAGATCACGCTGGACGCCCAGGCTGGGGTGCGCGGAGCCCAGATGGTTGTCCTGTGCACCCCGATCGGCGAGATCGAGGACATGTTTCGCAGGATCGCTCCTGCCCTGGCTCCGCATACCTACGTGACGGATGTGGGAAGCACCAAGGCGACGGTGGTGCGGATGGCCGAGGGGCTGCTGCCGGCCCGAGTCCGCTTTGTGGGATCGCATCCGATCGCCGGCTCGGAGAAGACGGGCGTGGAGTTTGCTCGGGCGGACCTGTTCGATCGGGCGCTGTGCATCGTGACGCCGACCGCCCGGACGCTGCCCGGCGTAGTCCGATGGGTCCGGGGCTTCTGGGAGGCGCTCGGCGGGGTCACGATGGTGATGGCCCCTCGGCGGCACGACACTCTGCTGGCCCAGGTCAGCCATCTGCCGCACGCGGTGGCGACGGCCCTGGTGAACTTGGCTTCGCGCGGCCGGGCCATCGACGTGGCCGGACCGGGCTTTGCCGACGTGACGCGCGTGGCCAGCGGCGATGCCGCCATGTGGACGGACATTCTCCGCACCAACCGCGGGGCGATGATCCGGGCCGTGGACCGGCTGATCGGGGAGCTTCGTTGCCTGCGTGACCGGCTGGAGGGCGACGAGGCGAGGGCCGTGCAGCGATGGTTGGCCGCCGGCAAGGAGGCCCGCGACGAGTGGGTCGCCAATCGGTACAGGAAGAAGGTGCTACCCCCATGAGTGTTGCTGAGCGGGCCGGGACGGCCCTGTGGCGGATCGTGGTCTCGCCGCGCCGCGCCGAGCTGGATGCCCACGGGGCGGCGGTCCTCAAGGATATCCACGAGCTGGGCCTGGCCCACGTGGCCGCGGTTGCCTCCAGCCGCCTCTATCTGCTGGAGGGTGAGCTGGACGAGCCGCAGGTGAGGCGCATCGGCGGGGAACTGCTGGCCGACCCGGTGGTCGAGACCTGCGACGCGCAGCGGGGGGGCGACGACCGCGAACTGCCGGGGGTGGGTTTCGACGCCTGCGTCGAGGTGCATCTCAAGGGCGGCGTAATGGACGTGGTGGCGGGCTCGACGCTGTCGGCCATCGCGGACATGGGGCTCGTCACCGAGGGTCTGGCCGCGGCGACCGCCCGCATGTATCGTATCCGAGGCGTCAAATCCCGCGACGAGATCGAGTTCGTCGCCCGGCGCCTGCTCTTCAACGACTGCATCGAGGACGTTTACCTGACCGGTTTCGGCTGGCACGATCCGCGGCCGCAACGTCTGCCGGTCGCCCCCACGCGGGCGTTCGCGCTGCGCCACGTCGCCATCCGCGAGCTGGACGCCGAAGCCCTGCGGAAGCTGTCGCGCGACGCCCACCTGTTCCTGTCGATCTACGAGATGCGGGCGATCCAGGACTACTACCGCGGCCTGGGCCGCGACCCGACGGATCTGGAACTCGAGATGTTGGCCCAGACCTGGAGCGAGCACTGCGTCCACAAGACGCTCAAGAGCGCCGTGCGGTACACCGGCGATGCGATGCCCGATGAGCCGCGGGGTTCATCTCCGCGCATTCCCACTGAGGTGACGTACGACAACCTATTGAAGGAGACGATCGCCCGGGCGACGCACGAGTTGATCGCTGCGGGCAAGGCCGACTGGTGCCTGTCGGTGTTCAAGGACAACGCGGGGGTGATCGAGTTCGACGCGGACCACGGCATCGCGTTCAAGGTCGAGACGCACAACCATCCGTCGGCCATCGAGCCTTACGGCGGGGCGGCGACGGGTGTGGGCGGGTGCATCCGCGACGTGATGGGCTGCGGCCTGGGGGCCAAGCCGATCGCCAACACCGACGTGTTCTGCGTGGGCCAGCCGGACTTCCCGATGGCGGTGCTGCCCAAGGGCGTGCTGCATCCGCGGCGGGTGCTCAAGGGCGTGGTCGCGGGCGTGCGGGACTACGGCAACCGCATGGGTATCCCCACGGTCAACGGGGCGGTGGTGTTCAACGATCGGTATCTCGGCAACCCGCTGGTGTTCTGCGGGTGCGTGGGGTTGATGCCGAAATGGGCGATCGACAAGCAGCCGCGGCCCGGCGATCTGGTCGTGGTGCTCGGCGGGCGGACCGGCCGCGACGGGATTCACGGGGCAACCTTCTCGTCGGCCGAGCTGACCGACACGCACGCTGACGAGTTCTCGCACGCCGTCCAGATCGGCAACGCCATTACTGAAAAGCAAGTCCTCGACGCGATGCTGCAGATGCGCGGTCGCCAGCCGGCCGAGTGCTTGTACACCGCCACCACGGACTGCGGCGCAGGCGGCCTGAGCAGCGCCGTCGGGGAGATGGGGGCGGAGTTGGGGGCCGAGGTCGACCTCGAGAAAGTGCCGCTCAAGTATGCCGGCCTGCGGTACGACGAAATCTGGATCAGCGAGGCCCAGGAGCGGATGGTGGTCTCCGTGCCGCCGGCCAACTGGCAGGCGGTCAAGCGGATTTGTGACGCGGAGGGCGTCGAGGCCACCGCGATCGGCGCGTTTCGGAGCGACGGGCGGTTGTTGATCCGGTACGCCGGCCAGGTCGTCGGCGACATTGACGCGAAGTTCCTCCATGGCGGGCTCCCGCGGACCCGGCGGGAGGCGACCTGGGTCAAGGCCCGCAGTGGACAAGAACGCGACGCCGCCTCCGGCACAGCCAGCAGGCTGCTTTCCGGGGGTTTGTCGTCATGGAGAAACGTGTTGCGGAAGGTTTGGCCGCCGGGGTCGCGGTTCAAGGACGAGTTGTTGTATCGCCTGTCGAGGCTGAACACCGCGAGCAAGGAGTGGATTTTCCGCCAGTACGACCACGAGGTCCAAGGCGGCAGCGTGATCAAGTCCCTGGCGGGCCCGGGTCAGGGGCCGAGCGATGCCGCCGTGCTGCGGCCGCGACTGGATAGCCAGCGCGGCATCGCCTTGGCCAACGGCATCTGCCCGACGGGCCCCGATGACGACCCTTACTGGACCGCCGTCGCGTCGATCGACGAAGCCATCCGCAACATCGTCTGCGTCGGCGGCAACCCCGCCCGGACGGCGATTCTCGACAACTTCTGCTGGGGCAACTGCGACAACCCCGAAACTCTTGGGGCACTGGTCCGGGCCTGCCAGGCCTGCTACGACGCGGCGATGGCCTACGCGACGCCGTTCATTTCCGGCAAGGATTCGCTCAACAACGAGTTCGCCCTCGATCTCACCGATGCCCAGCGTCTCGCCGCCCGCATTCCGCTCGTCAACAACCGCATCCGCATCCCCGAGACGCTGCTGATCAGCGCCGTCAGCATCATCGAGGACGTTGGCAAATGCGTCACGATGGACGCGAAGGTTCTCTCCGGCCGGCGGACGGCGTTCTACTTCGTTGGGCTGCGGGCCGAGCGGTGGGAACAGGTGAGCCTGGCCGCGGCGGCCGACCTGCATTCCTCGGTGCACGTCCTGATCGACAGCGGACAGGTCTTGGCCGCCCACGACTGCGGCGAGGAGGGCATCATGTGCGCCCTGGCCGAGATGGCGTTCGCCGGCGGCTGCGGCGTCGAAGCCTGGCTGCCCGAACGTGGCGAGCTGTCCGATCCGTTCGCCCCGGTGCCCTCCGGCTACATCGTGCAGGTCACCGACGAGACCGCGTTGAACGACCTCGAGCAGCAGATCGCCACCAAGCCCGACGAGTTCGGGGGCTTCATCGTTCGCAAGATCGGCGAGTCCCGCGACGGCGACAAGTTCGTCTGGTGCGAATCGGACCTGTGGCTCGGCGCAACCGAGGCCGCCCGCGAGCAGGTCTTCGAGGTCACTCTGGACAAGCTCTCGTCGGCCTGGCGGTCGGCACTGAACGGGTGACACGAATACCAACTCGACCTCGTGCACGGAGTCGTTGCGGCCGGCGCCCCCACCGGACGTTCGGCGTGGAATGACGTCCGGCGTGGGCGCCGGCCCCTACCACAATAGGCACGACCTCTTACTGGCATACGAATGACTCGCG
>JACQVT010000311.1 GCA_016209665.1 Planctomycetota bacterium
GACATACACCGCGCCACCGTCGGGCGCCGCCGCGTCCTGGTAGGGCGCTCCCACCAGCGCGTCATTGCCTTCTAGGGAGACGGACCAGCCGAAGAAGTCGGTATTGGCCGCGTCGCTGGCCGTAAGCTCCGCCTGCTGGCTCCAGGCGCCCGCGTCACGATGGAAGACATAGACGGCGCCGGTATTGGTCCCGGCCAGGTCTTGCAGATAAGCGCCCACTATGGCGAATGAGCGGCTGATCGAGACGGAGATCCCGAATCCGTCATAGGCGGCGGGGTTGGACGAGGTGAGCTTGGCCTCCTGGACCCAGGCGGACCCGTCCAGCCGGTAGACGTACGCGGCGCCGGACTCCGTATACAAGTCGCTGTGCCGATGCGCACCGACCAGCGCGTATCCGCCGTCAATCGAAACGCTGACGCCGAACTCGTCGTTTGCTCCGCCGTCCGAGGGTACCAGCTTGCTTTCCTGCGTCCAGGCGGCGCCGTCGCGGCGGAACACGTACGCCGACCCGCAGTTGATCGCGCCGAGGTAATCGAAGGGGGCGCTCACCACGGCGCGATCCGCTGAAATCGCCACCACCTCGCCGAAACGGTCGCCGGCCGCCGCATCGGAGGCCACCAGCTTGGCCTGCTGGAGCCAGTCCAACCCCTCACGATGGAACACGTAGGCCGAGCCGGAGTTCGACCCGGCATCATCGTCGAAGTGCGTCCCGGACAGCAAATAGTCGCCGCTGATCGACACAGTGCGGCCGAACTCATCGTAGCCCGCGCCGTCGGCCGGGCAAAGCTTGACGGGGCCGGACTGAGCCGCCGCAGGCAGCACGGCCGCCAGGAGCCAGGCCCCCGCGATGATAGGCTCCAAACCCCTCACCGATAACACTCCAGCGGGGCAAGAACGTCTTCGCCGCTCATGCAAGCCTGCAGCAGCCCGAAGTCCTCCTGGTCCACGTCGTCGTCTTCGTCGAGGATCGCATCCTGGCAAGACTCCTGCGTCTGCGCGACGGCCGGGCCCGAGAGACAGGCTGCCAGATGCGCCACGTCGTGTGAGTCAACGTCGTTATCGCCGTCAGAATCGCCCTTGGGGCCGGGAACCCGCAGAACCCGCAGGCCAAACGAAATGTCGGCCGCCTCCACGTGCCCGTAGAAATAGCAGGAAGAGGCGGCCTGGCGTTCCGGCGTGCTGATCCACGATCCGCCGCGGACAGACCGCTTATCCATCGAAACGCCGTAATCCTGGCACCACTCCCAAACGTTTCCGGCCAGCCCATAGAGCCCGTACGCATTGGCCGTGTCGTTGGTCGCGAAGACCCCGCCGTGATCGGTGCCGTCGTAAAAGTCCACCGGCGCGGGGCCGGGCTCGTAGGGATCGCCGCTCCCAAACCAGTTCGCGTCGGCCGCCGTATTCGTCTCGCGTCCGAAGCCGTACATCCAATGATACGGGAGGGCCTGCCAGCCGCCGGCGTTGGTGCGGAGCGTCGCGGGGGCGTTGGGATCGTACGCGGCGGCCTTCAGCCACTCGTTGAAATCGTTGGGATAGGGTCGGTTGATACCCGCCAGCAGGCCGGCGTCGTCCATTGGCAGGCGGTACCCGCGATACCGGCGGACCAGGTCGCTGCGCTCGGTATCGTTCAGATCGCGTCCGGCGGAGACGCTATCGTTGTGCAGCGGCGTTTTTCCCCACCAGTCCTGCGTCGAGATGGTGACCGGGTGCCAGCATCCGAGGTGCGGGCCCTCCGTGTAGCAGCACTGGCTCTCGCTCATGCCCTGGTCGAGCGTGAGCCAGTTGCAAAACTTGAGGGCCCCGGCCCAGGTCAGGCGCCGGGCGGCCCACTTCGCGCGGCCGGGCTTGACCTGGTAGCGGCTGCCGGCGGCCGCGGCGGGATCATAGGTCAGGTCGAATTCCGGGCTCGGCGAGTTCACGTAGCAAAGGTACTCGAACGGGGTGAGCGTGCCTTCCATGTAAACAGTGCCGGCGGCTTCGCTCGTGGTGAGAAAGTACATGTTGCTCGACCGGCGGGTGGGCGCGCCGCTGGCCGCGTCGCGCTCGGCGTCGTTCAGGAAATCGCAGCACTGCTGGTTCGTGATCTCATACTTGCCCAGACGGTACGTGTAGACGGGCCCCCCGGGCTCCCCTCCGCCGGGCACGCGGATCATGTACCCGTCCAGAGTCAGACCGTTGCCGCTCACGTCCGGGTTGAAAACCCCCGCAGTCGCTGGGCCGGCGCACCCCAATATCCAGCCAGTCAGCAGGACCGACCCAGCCAGCATCCTTCACACCTCCGCGGCCAATTATACCCCAATTCGGGCGCGGCGGGCGTGTTCTTCGGCCGCCAGCAGGGGCTCGGAACGGAAACGGGGCTTGTTCAGCCGGCACAAAGCGGCGAATCACACAGATATCGGTCCGCGGGTCGCGGCTGTCCCCCCACTACTCCCTCCACCTCAACTCCGTCGCGCCAGTCCGAAGGCCCGTAGCGCTACCGCCGTCGCCAGGATCTGCAGGCGAAGGAGGGGGAGTGTCTCAGAGGGTGTGTGGGAAGCTCCGGGGCTTGTCGGAACCGCGACCGTGAGGGAGCGGCATTCTGCCGCCGGGGCGTTGTCCGCCGCCGTCCGCTTCCTGGCGGGCGCGGCTCGGAAAGCACCGCTCACACACGCTCTCACCTCTGAAGCACGGGACAAGTTTGAAAACAGAGTGGGCACAACGACGGAGAAAGCGTTGTACAATACCGGCACCCGAGCCTCCGGCGGAGCCGGGCGAGGTCGTCTGGGAAATGCGGTATCCATCAAAACCCGGAGGTGGCGCATGTCGAACCCGATGAATCGACGTCAGTTTCTCGAGCGAGCCGGCCGGGCCGCGCTGGCCGGCGCCGCCGTGCCCGCGATCCACGCGGCCGCGGCGAACGAGCCCGCAGCCACCCAACCGGCGCTCGAGTGGCGAAACAGGCAGCCGGGCATGGCCTATACGAAGCTGGGCCGGACGAACTTCATGACCAGCCGGGTGGCGTTCGGGGCCGGCGGGCTGTTCGAGAACACGGGCGGGGACGCCCGACTTCTGGAGCTGGCCGTCGAGCGGGGCGTCAATTACATCGATACGGCCCGAGGCTACGGCCGGAGCGAGGCAGTCATCGGCCAGTTCGCCAAGCAACACCGCGACAAGCTCTTCGTCGTCAGCAAGGCCCGCGACATCGGCTGGCCGAAGATGACGATTCGCAAGGGCGAGGACGCCAAGTGCGCCGCCCTGTTCTCAGAACAGCTCGACAAGTCGCTCTCCTCCCTGGGTTTCGAGCCGGTCGACTGTTATATGATCCAGGGCGCGGAACACGACTGGATCGTCACGATGGACGCTCTCTACAACGTCTTCGAGAAGGCCCGCAAGGCCGGCAAGGTCCGCTACTTCGGCCTCGCCACGCACACGAACGTCGGGCCTGTCTGCGAGCTGGCCGCGCAGACGAAGCGATACGACGTCGTGATGCTCTCCATTCATCCCGGTAATGCGGCCGATCTCGCCCCCGCCATCGGGAAAATGCGCCAGGCCGGGATCGGCGTCGTCAGCATGAAGACCGGCGGCAAGGTCCGCGGGGACGATTTCAAGGACACGTTCGGGGGTTTCTTCGCCGGCCACAATCTTACCCCACACCAGAAGGCGTTTGCCTGGTTGCTCTTGCGGGCTCAGGTGGATGCGTTCAACTCACACATGCCCAACCGCGAGATTCTGGAGGAGAACCTCGCCGTGCCGACCCTTCCGTTGGGCAAGGCCGAACTCGACGCGATGGAAAATGACCTGTACGCGGCTTACCGGGGCGTCTGCCGGCATTGCGGACAATGCAACGCCGTCTGCCCGAATGGCGTTCGGCCGGGCGACCTGCTCCGCTGCCACGCCTATCGCGTCCATTATCGCGAGGACGCCTGGGCAGCGACGGCCCTGACGGAGTGCGGCGGCCGCGAAAGTGCCGCCCGCTGCCGGGCTTGCGGGGCCTGTTCGAGCCGCTGCCCGGCAGGCATCGACCTGCCGACCTTCGTGGGCAGCCTGCGGGCCTGAGGGCTGAATATTCCCTCGTGGCCGGCGGCTTCGGTCGACAGGAGGCGGGGTACCCAGTAGAAACGCGGAATGCTCGACACGGCGCGAGATATCACAACTCATTATGCTGTAGTGAGTTGCGTGCTCGGCCCGCCGGATGCGTCATTGAGCGTTCCTGCTTGGTTGCATTTTGGCGTTGGGCGCGTGAACTTCTGGGGTTGTCGATGCGACTTGACGGGTGGCGAAGGCATACGGCGAGTCCACGATGGTCCTCTGGGGAACACTCGATGAAGTCTGAAGCCGTCCACCCCACCAATCATGCCCTTTGGAAATCCGGCTACACCTGGATCCCCGAAGGGTCGCGGCACGGGCGTGCGTTCACGCTCGTCGAGGTGCTCGTTGTCACGGCGATCATCGCGGTACTGATCGCCCTCCTGCTGCCTGCCCTCTCCCAGGCGAGGGATCAGGCCCGCAGCGTGAGCTGCCGATCGAACATGAAGCAACTCATGACCGGCATGTACCTCTACGTCGGCGACTACAAGGTTCTTCCGGCCACGCACAGCCTGTTCTGGATGCAGGTCCTCTTCGGCAAAGAGTGGCCGAGGCCGACGGGCGTCACCTGGGACGGCGCCCGAGACAGGCTGGTCGGCGTGACGTACACCGCCGCCTACCGGCAACCCTACCACCTCGACCCGGAGTTCGTCGCGGATGTGCCGGGCAGAGGCACGCTTTTCCGATACCTCAAGAAGCCGGCGGTCTATCTGTGTCCCGCCGACAAGCCGGGTCCGGCCGACGACACGCCTCTCGGCGGCGGCGGCAATGGGCGGCTCAGCTATTCCATGAACGCGTACATCGGCTACCGGGCGCCGGAGCAACTTCAGAGCTTCACATACGTCGCCGACTCGCTCGACAATCTGCTGCCCGGCCGGCAGAAAAAGGTCTCCTTCAGGACGGGCCAGCGAGTCGTGTTCTCGTCTTCCCGTTTCATGACCATGTTCGAGGATCACCCATCCTACCACACCAATGCCACTTTCCCCGACGGGAACTTCAACTGCATCGACCGAATCGCCACGCGCCACATGCTCGACTCGAAGAGCAGGACCGCCAAAGGGCGATCGAGCATCGCGTTTCTCGACGGCCACGTCGAGGCCTGCCTGTATCCCGCCAAGACGCTGGGCCGCGAGCTGTTCGCCGAGTTCGGCCAACCTCGCTTCTGGCCCGAATCCGGCCTTCCCGACCGCGCCAACATGGCCGCCTTCATCAAGCGGCTCCAAACCCCCTGCCCCTGGTGACACGCCGATATCAAGGATTACAGACGGTATATCTCCAAGCTGATTTCCTCAACCGGATCGCGGCCAGCCCGGCAAGGGCCAGCAGGCTCAGGCCCGCCGGCTCGGGGACCGGATCGCTGTACTGGTACAATTGGGCGTTGGTCGCGCCGATGAAGAGCTGATCACCCAGGATGGCGAGGCTACGAGAGGTGATGGGGGCGGTGGCGAGGGTGTGCCAGTCGACCAAGTTGTCGGTCCATTTCACCACCACGCCCTGGAGCTGGACCCAGCTTCCCGGAATGAGGACGAACTCGGGGATCAGCCCATACATCCTGTCGCCGACAATCTTGTAGTCGTAGAACTGGTCCAGGAGGGTCC
>JACQVT010000339.1 GCA_016209665.1 Planctomycetota bacterium
GACCAGGGCGTCGTAGGTGAACTCCTCACGGACGATGGCCTGCATCTGGCAAACGATTGCCACGCGCTCCTCGGGCCGGGCAAGGAAATGCGCGGCCTGGGCGGCGAACGACCCGGGGCTGTCGAAGGTGATGCGACGCAGCGAGGGGAACATCTCGCCGGCGATCCGTTGGCGGCGTTCGTCGGTGCGGGCCGGATCGTTCCTGGTCAGGAAATGAGCCGGGATGTCCGCGAAACCGGTGACTGGCTGGCCGCGGGTTTCAAGTTGGCGACGGTGGGCCTCGGCCAGCTCCACGGGAAGATCATCGTAGGGCAACCGCACCGGCGGTTGGATGTCGCGCTGCCGCAGCCAGGTCCACAGAGCGGTCAGCCATTCCGGATAGAAATCCTGCGGATGATGCCGCACGAGCAGGAACCCGCCGGCGATCGAGGTTTCGAGGACGCGCTGGTGCAGGGCGAGGTTCAGTCCGCAATGCAGGTTGATCGCGGCCGATCGCACGATCTCGCCGAAATGGCGTCCGTGGCGGGCCTCGCCGCGGGCGAACCTGCCCAGGCGGGGGTGCTGCTCCCAGTTTCGGCCGTACAGGTGCAGCGTATGGCCGGTGGCGTCGGCCCAGTCGGCGACCCACTCCAGCGTCGCATGGCGGAGCACGCGGTCGGCCAGCGGCCGCACGTAAGCGCCGAGCAGCCGGGTGCGCGATCCGTCGTCGGACAGCACGATGCCGGCCTTCTGCGCGACCTCCCGCAGCAGGCGGTCGAGATCGTGGGCCCCGTTGAAGGGCGGTGCCTGCATCCGCGGGAGCATCTCCTCGTAGAAGGCGTCCACGAGTGAGTTGATGGGTGGTTCGAGCTGGGCGCGGACGCGGGCGTGCAGGTCGGCGGGCGTCTCGGCCTGGTGGCCGATGTACACCACGTCGCACCGCAGTTGCGGGTCGGGTGTTGCGGCCCCCTCAGTCGGCGCGAACTTGTTCGGGTCAACGGCCAGCGAGCAGGGCATGAACCGCCCAGGCGGGTAGCCGAACTGGGATACGCAGGCGTCGCGGCCGAAGCCGATCGTGAAATCGAGCGGGCCGAGGCTGCGTCCCGCCGCGGTTGAATACAGGCGCGGCAGCTCGTCCTGAATCCAGCAGACGTAGGGCACGTTGGCGATGAAGCGTTCGGGCATCTCACAGCGGTGGTGGTCGATCACCAGCACCAGGTCAGGCGCGAACGTCTTGAAATGCCGCATCATGACCGCGCCCGGCATGCTGGTGTGGTCGCGGCTTTCCATGACGAACTTGGTTCGCAGGCCGGCCCGCCGCAGGGCCGTCTCCAGATCACACATGGAATGCCGCAGGAAGGTGGTGTGCCGGCAGGTCATGCACAAGACGCGCAGCGGTTCGCCGTCGCCGTGGGTCGCTGCTTCGTATCGGCGGACCCACCAGGCGGCGTCGCGGCCGGTGTAGAGGTGGTCCGCATCGGCGCGCCGCTGCTGATAAACGGCGCGTCGATGGTGCTTGAGCCGCTGCAAGTAGTCATCCGCGGACGGTCGTCGGTCGCCCGGCCAGCGGGTCAGGGACACGACCTGTCCCGGCTCGGGCAACTCCTCGTCCCGGTGCATCAGCGCGAGCCAGTCGTCCCACGCCGCAGGTCCGGCCTTGAGCACCACTCGGTCGTCGGCCAGGGCGGCGCTCCAGTCGAACAGGCGCAAGGCCAGGGCCAGGGCGCGGACGTTGGGCTCGATGATGTAGATGGCGGGGCTGTAGTGCAGATAGGTGCAGTCGGTTGCGGCGTGCAGGCGGGGCACCAGGCAGCCGATGCCCACCCCGTCGAGCAGGAAGGGCGAGACGAACTCCCCGCGGAAGTTGACGTTTTCGTCGATGGCCTCGCCGGCGCCGAGGAAATCCTGGGCGGCCGGGATCCATATCCGCAGGCCGTCCTGCCGCGACGCCCGCACGAGTGAGTTGCCGTCGGCGGCCCTGTGCAGCGTCCGGTTCGGCGGCATGTTCCGCCAGGCCCGCTCGACCTCGTCGGCCTGAGCGATGCCGTCCGGGCCGCGCTGGCGCAGGGCGTGCAGGTTGCGGGCGAAACAGGCGTCGGTGGTGTTCCAGTCGAGCAGGTCGGTACGATGGGCGGCGAACTGCTCGGCCACGCCGCGAATCTGATCGTAGGCGGGGCTGGAGGCCGGGCAGCCGCGGGCGTACTCCTCGGCCACGCTGAACAGCCGCTTCTGGAGGGCCAGCCGCATCGCGGTCGCGCGGATCTGGTCGTCGTCCGGCACTTCGGCCAGGTATTCGCCCACCACGCTCAGGAACAGGTAGGGGCTTTCCAGATCGGCCAGGGCGAGCAGCTTGAGCCGCAGCTCGGCCTGTCGTTCGACCTCGATGGACATCCCACTGTTATCGGAACTTCACGCGCGGCGACTGTACGGGTTCTCACTCCGACAAGCAGTTCATGTTCCCGCCAAGCCCACGGGCTGCGCCCCGGGGGCCCATTCGTCTCGGACGCGAGTCAACCTGGCGCTCAGGGCGGCATCACGAAGCAGTAGGCGCTATACCGCAGTTCGCTCCACGCCAGTTCGGGCAGGGGATGGCCGGGAAACAGCCGTGTCTGCACGGGCGTGAACACGATCCGCACACGGATGGAGAAACGTCCCTCGGTCAGCGGGCGCGGCACCAGGAACTCATCGTCGCGGAAACGGCGGTTGGAGGTCTGGACGTTGTGCTGCGTGGCCCCGGTCTCCGCCTTGGGGTTGGAGTAGACGCAGGTGTTCGAGCCGGCGAGGTACCAGATGCCGGCGCTGCGCCATTCGTGACTCACCGGGTTCACCGAACCCGGCTCTGATGAGCCCGAATCGGACGAGGGGGCATCGGCAACGTAGACCTCGGCTCGCTGATTCGGGAAGGCGTAATCGAGCTTGCGGCGGAGCAGGACGCCGAGGTTGTCGGGCCGGAGCTTCAGCGTGAACTCCGACGTGCCCTTGGTGAAGCGGCCGCGGTCGGTGTGCGGT
Organism: Planctomycetota bacterium; assembly: GCA_016209665.1. GTDB lineage: Bacteria > Planctomycetota > Phycisphaerae > UBA1845 > PWPN01 > JACQVT01. The sequence goes on from JACQVT010000339.1 coordinate 2,989, forward strand.
GGGTAGATCTCCTTGCCGTCGAGCGTGTCGGGGCCCCATTCGTACCTCGAGGTGATCTCGACCGGCTCGGACGCCTGGGGCGATGAATACTGGTGGGCCCGCTCGCTGTCGGCGTCGGAGACGTGCAGCTCGTCGGTCTTGACCAGCGACGTGCCCGGTCGGCCGTACCAGTAGGCCACCGTCTCATAATGCTCGACCGACTTGTTCTCGCCGCCGTGCTCGAGGCGGATGACCGCGTTTCGGCCGAACGGCATGAGGTCCGCCAGGAGGAACCGGTACGCCGACTCGATCTTGTCTTCGTCGCTCTTGGCCTCCTTGGCGTTACGGGCTCCGACCGGATGGCCGGCGAACGGCAGGGTCATGTTGCGGCCGCCCCAGTAGTCGCCGCCCCCGCCCCACTCCTCGGTCCCTGTGCCATAGCACTGCGGCGTCTGGCTGTCGTCGAAGAAGAACCGCGGGTCGCCCTCCAGTGTGTTCAGGACCGCGTTGTGCGAGAATATCCACGACAAACCGACGAACAGCCCCGACCAGTCGCCGCCGCCCTCGGCCTCGCGGGTGTCGAGCACCATCACGTCCTTGCCGAACTCGGGTTTCGGACAGTCCCGGTACGTCGCGTGGAAGTAGCCGACGTGATTGGGCGGGTCGGTATAGGGCTGCCACCGCATCACGCATCGCACATCGGTCATCGGCTGGCCGGTATTGCCCGACAGCTCGATCCTGGCCGAGCGGAAGAACGGCATCGGCCAGTAACAGGCGAGGTACACCCGCTCGGCACCGAAGCGCACCTGCACGGGGAACCCCTTCACCAGGTGTTCGCGGTCGTCGCGGTTGTAGAGCGTACCGGCCCCGAAGAACAGCGCTATGGGTGCGTCGATGGAGGGCAAGGGCCTTGCGTCCCAGGTGATCCGGATTCTGCATTGGCCGAACTGGACGGCGTCGCCCCGCGGCACGGAGAACTCCAGCGTTCGCAGGGTGGCCGGCCCGCGATCCACCGAACCTGTGCAAACGGCATCCTGGCCGAGCACATATTGGCCGGTGCTCTCGACCACGCCGGTGGTGCGCGGGAACAGGTCCGTGCCGGCGCGGCCGATCAGTTCAAGCACATCACCGTCCGGCGGCGTTTTGCCGTCCCAGGCCTCGATCGGCTGCGACAGGTTGGCCCCGCTGACGAACTGGTGCCAGATGTAGTAGCCGGTGCCGTAGTGCGTCCGCGAGTAGGCCAAGCGGAGCGACCGCTCGAACGGCATCGGCACCCAATTGAGGTCGGCCCCCTTGGTCGTGGACCAAGTGAACGCCAGGGGCGAGGGGAACAGCTCGGCGGGGATGAACGTGGAGTTTTCGACCGGGTGGTCGGGGTCGGCGGTGCTGGTCTCCTTCACGATGTGCTCGGTGCCGTCGATGGTGTACCGCCAGGGGCTGCCGTGCCAATGGTTGGTGCGGACGAAGTACAGCACGCCCGAGCCCTCGACGTCCAGCGACACGTTATTGTCGTCGGCCAACTGGTAGAGGAAGTGGCTGGCGTCGGCGGCCTCGTTCATGCCCCGGCGGTCGTAGGTGCTCCGCATGTACGCCCGGGCCCCGATCCGCTGGTAAGCCCAGCGGTCCCACATGCGGTAGGCGTCCAGCCCCACCGGAATCACAGGAGGCTCCATCC
>JACQVT010000340.1 GCA_016209665.1 Planctomycetota bacterium
CGCCTCGTCCGTGCCGGGGCCGGCATCCTCACCCGCCTCGACAAGATAGATGCGATCGCCGGCGCCCAGGTGGTCGAAGGTGGCCTTGGCCCGGTTGAACTCCCGGTTGGCGCAGTCGAGCGGCGGCGTTGCCAGCGCGCCGGGAGCCGCCTCGTGGTGACCCTCGAGCTTGGGCGGCCCGGGGACCTCGGGTCCGCGGCCGGCCTCCACAATCAGCGCCCGGGGAGCGATCAGGCCGGCGATGTCCGCGTCGCCGAACTCGGTCAGCAGCGACCAGACGTTGCGGTACACCGGCTCCTGCCAGATGAACTGCCGCGAGCGGAAATAGCCGCTGACCGCGGTCGCGTCGATCCGGCTGCTGAGGGCTCCGTCATAAAGCGCGATCAGCCCGCCCTCGCCGTAGCCGAACACACCGATGGGAGTGCGTCGCGACGATGGTGCGGCCCGAGCCGCCTCGCCGGCGAACCAGTCGACCGCGGCCAGCACCTTCTGCACCTCGTAACCGATGATGTGCCGGCCGACCTCGTAGCTCATGCGGTAGATCCACTCACGGTGCGTCTGGTTGGTCATCCGCAGCCGGGGGTTGCCCGACCATTCGCACGAGCGGTCGAGCAGCACGGGCACGATCACGCGGCAGCCGTTCTCAGCCAGCCGCCGGGCGAACTGGGACTCAGTCGGCAGACCGGCAGTAAGGCCGGCCAGCATTTCGGGCGTCTGATCCGCGTCGGGAATCGCGACGACGCACGCGGCGGCCGGGGCCTTGGGCTCCAGCAGCAGGCCCTCGCCGTCCACGCCGGGCAGCACCGGCCAACGCACGGCCAGAACGGCGTAGGCGTCGGTCTCGGCCACCGTCGCCGGCGTATCCGTCGTGCCGACGAGTTCCATCTCGGTGGGGGCGATCCGCTCGTCGACCGCGCCGATGATCCGGGCGAGGCGCAGCCGGTTCGGTACGATCGAGCGGATGTAGCTTTCAGCGGAGGAGTAGTCCGGGTGCCAAAGCGACGGGCGGCGATCGGCCGCGGCCGCCAGCTCGCGGTCGAGGTACCGTCCGATGCCGGCAACCATTTCGGCGGCGAGATCGCCCTGGCCGGTCAACGCCGCGGTGTCCGGCAGAATCTCGGGGGCCGGCGCGTCGGAACCCGCGAACGCGGCGGACGCCATGCCCACCGCAACGACAACCGTCACCATTCTCATCACACGGTCTCCGACACGCGCCAGGGGTCGCGGTAGGTGCGCTTGCAGCAGGTATTCGCCTCGGCATCGCCGACGAACGTCTCGGTGGCGTGGTCGAACGTCAGTTTCCGCCCGCCCAGCCGATACGAGATGTTGGCCATGAGGGCGAGCAGGGTCGAGCGATGCCCTTCCTCGATGTCGGCGTTGGGCCTCCCGCCCGTCCGCACGCACTCCAAGAAGTTCCCGATGTGCGGGCCGTGGGGATGCGGTCCGTTGCCGCTGCCCATGAGCTTGTTGTCGACACCCCACGCTTGCCAGCCGCCGCCGTGCCGCTCGAAGTACATCATGCCCTTGGTGCCCTGGATCTCGACCATCGTGGCGTTGAACGGCCAGTCGGGGAACTCGTCGGTGTCGCGGAGCATCCAGTCCATCTTCTTCATCTGCGGCGTCCACAATGCCAGCTCAAAGTGCATCAGGCAGTCCCCGAAGTCCCACGTGGCAAGCTGCGTGTCCGGCGTCTGCTTGGCGTCCTTGCCGGCGAGGATGCCCCCGCTGGAATAGACCGTCTTTGGGAAGTCCTTGCCGACGAGGTACCGGGCGATGTCGATCTGGTGGATGCCGTCGTTGATGATGTCGCCGCCGGAGTAGTCCCAGACCCAGTGCCAGTTATAGTGGAACCGGCCGGCGTTGAAGGGCCGCAGGGGTGCGGGCCCGACCCACGCGTCGTAGTCGACGCCCGGCGGGGGGGTGCCGTCCTCCCGGACCGGCACCGGCTCGACCAGCTTCATGTTGCGGACGCGGACCAGGTGCACGTCGCCGAGCTTGCCGTCGGTGATGAACTTGCGGGCCTCGAAGGTGTAGGGGCCGCTGCGGGTCTGGGTGCCGAGCTGCACCACGCGGTTGTACTTGCGGGCCGCCTCGACCATCTTGCGCCCCTCCCACATGCTGTGCGACGCCGGCTTCTCGCAGTAGACGTGCTTGCCCGCCTGGCAGGCGAGGACGGTGCCCAGGGCGTGCCAGTGGTCGGGCGTGGAGTTGAAGATCGCGTCGATGTCCTTGTCGGTGAGCATCTCGCGGAAATCGCTGAACGTCTTGGGCTTGCGGCCCGTGGCGGCCTCGACCTTGTTGGCGGCGTTGTTCAACCGCGACTTGTCCACGTCGCACACGCAGGCGATCTCGGCGTCGGGCCGTTTGACGAGGTCCTCGGTGATCAGCCAGGTGCCCCGGCCGCCCGTGCCCATCATACCGACCACGATCTTGGAGTTCGCCGAGACCGGCCGGCCGGCCGCCGACTGAGCGGTCGCTCGGGACGCCCCCGCGACGACGGCGGCGGTGGCTGCGGAATAACCGAGAAAATCGCGACGTCTGATGTGCTTGGCCTTGCCCATGTGATCCTCCCGTAGACGGTGCCAGGGTTGCATCGAGACCGGTGGTTATGCTAATCGTGTGGCCCAGGGATGACAACACCACTCAACGAGTCGCGGGGCTTGTCCCCGCGCATCTTAGCGCGGCGATAAACGCCGCGGCTCGTTACAATGAGCCCCGACAGGCGGGACGACCAGGAATGAAGATCGCGGTCATCGGTTCCGGTGCGGTGGGATGTTTCTACGGCGCCCGGCTCGTCCAGTGCGGGCACGAGGTGCATTTCCTGATGCGCCGCGACCTCGAGGCCGTCCGCCGCAACGGCCTGCGGATCAAGAGCGTGGACGGCGATTTTTACCTGCCCCAGGTCCACGCCCACGGCGATCCGCGCGAGATCGGTCCGGTCAACCTGGTACTGTGCGCCCTGAAGGCCACGGCCATGGATGCCGCCGAGGCCCTCGTGCGGCCGTGCGTCGGTCCCCGCACCCGCATCATCGCGATGATCAACGGCCTGGGCATCGAGGAGCAGTTCGCCCAGTGGTTCGATCCCTGGCGGGTGTTCGGCGGGATGGCGTTCGTGTGCATCAACCGGGGCCGGCCGGGCGTTGTCCATCACTACGGCTATGGCCGGGTTGCCTTCGGCCACCTGCTCGACGACCTCCCGCAGGTCGAGGAGATCGCCCGCCTCTTCGCCGACGCGGGCTTGGAATCGCAGGTGCGCCCGTCGCTGCGCCAAGCCCGTTGGGAGAAACTGATGTGGAACATCCCGTTCAGCACCCTGACGGTCAGCGCGGGCGGCGTAACCACGCAGGAGATCATCGACGACGCCGGCCTGAACGAGATGGCCCGGCGCCTGATTTTCGAGACCGGCCACGCCGGCAACGCCGACGGCTGCCATATCGAGGTCGAAACGATGCTTCGCAAGATGATGGCCAACACGGCCACCATGGGCGGCTACCGGCCCTCGATGCTGGTGGACTACGAGAACAAACTGCCGCTGGAGGTCGAGGCCATTCTGGGCGAACCCGTCCGCCGGGCCCACCGACTGAACTTCCCCGTGCCCACCATCGAAGCCCAGTACTGGCTGGTGTCGTTCCTGGATAAGCTGAATCGGGGCATGATCGGAACGCGGGCGGCAGACGAGATCATGGATGATCAATGACAGACAGGGGGGATCGCGCATGCTGAGCGTGGATGAATTGCCCTACCTGACCGCGGCGATCCCCGGCGTGGGTGGGGTCATGAAGCAACGGCCGGCGGATTTCGTGGTCGAGGAGGTGCCGCTGTACGAGCCGGCGGGCAGCGGCACGCACGTGTTCTTCCGCGTCGAGAAACTGGGCCTGCCCACCGCCCAGGCCGTGCAGGAGATTGCCCGGACACTGGGCCGGCAGAAGCACGAGATCGGCTACGCGGGTCTCAAGGACGCCGACGCGGTCGCCCGCCAGACGTTCAGCCTCGAGCACGTGGACCCCGCGCGGATCGAGGCTCTGCAAGTGCCCGGCATCCGCGTGCTGGGCGTCTCGCGGCACACGAACAAGCTCAGGCTCGGCCACCACAAGGGCAACCGGTTCATCATCAAGCTGCGCCAGGTGGATCCCGCCCGGGCGGGCGGCGTGCGGGCCATTCTCGACGTGCTCGTCCGGCGAGGCGTGCCCAACTATTTCGGCCCGCAGCGGTTCGGGATGAGGGGCGACACTTGGCAGACCGGCCGAGCCCTGGTGCGGCAGGACTTCGACGAGGCCCTCGCGGTCATGCTGGGCCGCGCGTCCGAGCGCGACCGCGGAGCCATCGCCGGGGCCCGTCGACTGTACGACGGGGGCGACTACGCCGCGGCCGCCGCGACCTGGCCCTACATGTTTCGCAACGAACGGCGTGCCTGCCGGGAGATGGCCCGCACCGGTGGCCGGGCCCTCAAGGCCATCCGCGCCGTCGACCAGCAGGCCCGGCGCTTCTTCGTGTCGGCGTTCCAGTCCATGCTGTTCAACCAGATCGTCGCCCGGCGGATCGATGGGCTGGATCGCCTGCTGCCCGGCGACCTTGCCTGGCGCCACCCGCAGGGAGCGGTCTTCCGTGTCGAGGACGTGCTCCGCGAGCAGCCGAGGTGCGAGGCGTTCGAGATTTCGCCGACCGGCCCGCTGTTTGGCCACCGCATGACCGAGCCGGCGGGCGAGGCCGGCGGGATGGAGCGCGAGCTGCTCGAGCAGGAGGGCCTGATCGGCTGTGAGTGGCTCGAGGACGGCCGGCACCGCGCCCCCGGCGGCCGGCGGCCCCTGCGGTTCAAGCCCCATGACGCCGGCGTCGAGCAAGGCCGTGACGACGCCGGTGACTACATCCAGATCGCCTTCTTCCTCGAATCCGGTTGCTACGCCACCACCGTCCTGCGCGAGATCTGCAAGACCGACTCGGGGATCATGGAACAGCCGACGGGAGCAATCCGGTGAGAGAGAACAAATCATGAATGTGTACATCAGTGCGGATATGGAAGGCATCAGTGGAATCGCGGCCTGGCTCCAGGCGGACGAGACCGGGCGGGACTACGCGACCGCGCGGCTGTGGATGACCGAAGAGGTCAACGCCGCCGTCGAGGGGGCGATCCGCGGCGGGGCGACCGGCGTCCTGGTCAAGGATTCGCACGAGACCGGCGTCAACATCCTGCTCGACAAGCTGCACCCGGCCGCCGAGCTGATCACCGGCTGGGGGCCGCTGCGGAGCATGGTCGAGGGCGTGGACGACACCTTCGATGCCGTCATGCTGGTGGGCTACCACGCTCGCGGGATGACGGTGGGGGGCACGCTGGCCCACAC
>JACQVT010000297.1 GCA_016209665.1 Planctomycetota bacterium
CCTTTCCGGCCGGCACGCTGACCGAGTCGCTGCCGACCGGTCGAGTGATCAGCGAGCAGCCGCTGGACTACGTCACCAACGGCTTCGGCTTCGCCGGCCAGTCCGGCGGCGGACAGGGCCTGACCCGCATCGAGAGGGTCCCCCAGCCCGGCCGGCTGATCTACGTGACGGAGGTCAACCGGGACAATGATATCGTCGCCTTCAAGCTTCACGACCTCCTCAAGCCCCAGCAACTGTGGGACAGCAACGAGGCCCGCATGATCAACGACACCCGTCACCCCGTGGCCCTGTCCAGCAGCCTGACCATCGTCTACAAGAAGGGCGCCCGGACGGTCGCGATGGGATCGGCCAACGCCCTGTTCTTCGACGGCCACGCGGCCTGCCCGAGGATCGACCAGATGCGCCTCTCCTGGTTCACGCCCTACGCGAAGTGACTCGTACTCGCCACGTCCATGGGGCAAAGGCGGAATGGAGAATGGATAATGGAGAGTGGAGACAGAAGCGTGGGCGGGGGGTCACGTATTCTGCCGTCGCGAGGCTCGGGTGAGTCAGTTTGAGTCGCTTCTGGATCGTTTGTGAGCCGTTTGAGTCGTTTACTGCGCGTTCAGCACGTAATGAGCAGCTTGACACCTCTATCATGATCCGATAGACAGGTGGCGGCAGTCGGGAGGCCCCGCGGATGCCGTATCAACGATCCCTTAACATCGAGCGACGCCTGGAGGCCGTGCTGGGCATGATCCGCTCGAGTGGGTATTCGACGCCGGTTTCGCCGGCAACGACCAGTTGAAGGCCAACGCCGTCCAGACGTTCAAGACCACGGGCGTCACCAGCTTCAGGACCGCGGTGGCCAAACGACTCACCGAGGAGCAGTACGAGAGGTTCCGCGTCAAGCAGGACAGGGTGTTCGAGAGCGATGTGAGGCAGGCATGAACCGGCGGACGACCAAGCTGATTCGCGAAGGCGAATGCGTGACCGAGGCGGAAGTCGAGTTAAGCGACTCGCCAGAGGGCTGAGAGCCGTATCGGTCGCCGGCGGACGCCAAGCGGCTGGACGAGGCGCGGGCGGCGCTGCGGCGCGGGGATTTGGGGGCGGCTGCGCGGATCGGACGGGTGTTTCGGCTGACGCCGGTTAAAGCGAGCGCGTAGGCGACTCCAGTAAGAGACTATCGCAAAACCCTGAAACCCGCCCGGCTGGAAGCCGGTCCCACACGGGCTTTGGGACAGGCTCTTAAGCCGGCTTGCCGATCGTCGCGAGCCCGGCGGGCGCGGTGGTCACCAAGTCAATCTGAGGACTCCGGGGTGGAAGCGTAGGAGTTGGAAGTCACCCTTTGGGTCGAGCAGCTCGGCGCCGTGGGCGGACTTGGGGGGGCCGGCGGGGGCGCGGAGGAAGGCATAGTAGAAGACATCCTCAGGCAGCGGGCCGGACCACGGCGGGTCCGCGACCTCCAGCTCGAGAACGGAGCCGTTCCAGCCGGTCTTCCGCACGCAGGCGAAGGTGCGGATCAGGCCCGGTTCGGAGGGCTGGCCGTAGGTCACGCGGATCCGATGGTCGCCCACCAGGTTGGGCAGGAACAGAAGCTTGTCCTCGAAGTAATGCCAGGGCCGGCCGTCCAGCTCGGCCTTGGCGATCGGGCGGGCAAACTCGACGCGCGGGGCAAAGATGAACGGCGTTACCGAGAGCACGCGGACCTTGCAGGTGGCCTCATCCGATTCGCCGCGGACATCGCGCAGGGCGACAGTATATTGACACCCATATCCCGGCTTGGCGGCACCGTCGATGAGCCCGTACGGCAGCAGCCGGCTGGTCCCGCCCGCGGGCAGGTAGACCTTCACGTAATCGGGCTGATTCCCGCCGAGCAGACTGCGCTGCGCCCCGCGGACCGTCCACCAGCCGTTCTCCCGGACGAGGTACGGCCCCCGGCCCGGCTCGTCGATCCGAGCGACCGCGACGTAAGACACGCCCGCGGGGTTGGAGATATCGGTCCCCTTCTCATCGAGCCGCACCGTATGGATGAGCATGTTCAGGGCGACAGCCAATTCGGCCATCGCGTTCGCGTCGTACAGATCGGTGGGTACGACCCACGCCAGACGAAGCTGATCGTCGGCCGGCCCGGAGAGGCTGACCGACTTGCCGGCCTTCCAGCGGATCGAAGATGTACCGCCGGTGTCGAGCGGCACGATGACCAGCTCCGGCTTGACCCCCTTCGAGTGGCGAAAGTGAAGGGTTTTCGGCAGCGATCCCTTCGTGAACTGAGCATCCCGATCGAACGGCTTCCCGTCGGCCAGCAGAAGGTCGTATCCTTCCGCTCCCAGCGCGAGGTCGACGGAGCCGCTCACGCCCGAACCGTTCCGCGCGAGGTCGAGGACGAGGTAAGGGGCGTCGTTGACGATCGAGAACCGGCGCTCCTCGGTGATGCGGCCGCCGCCGCCCGCCGTCCACTGAGCCCGGGCGGTGAGCACCGCCAGATGGCCACCCCGCTGTTCGATCTCGAGTTTCTGCGAAAAGTCGGCGGCCTCACCTCGAGCGGCCAGAAGCGACGCGGTCAAAGGCACGTTCAAGCCGTCGCTGTCGAAGTGGCCCAGGCGCTCCAGATCGTACTGCAAGACGCCGCCGTCGTGAGCCGGGGAGAGATTGAGACGCAGGTACGCGTTCTGAATGAAATGCGTGTCGGCGGGGAATTCCTCGCGACGACGAAGTTTCCACCATTCCGCCTCGCTGAGGTCCGCCTTCTCGGCCGCGGCCTGCTGGCGAAGCCGGGCCTCGCGCTGTTCGAGGAAACCGCCGATACCGCCGTGGCTATGCGTCGTGGCCAGGGCGTGCTTGATGGGGTCCTGCGTGATCGCGTAGATGTAGTCGCGGTACTCCTGAGGGAGCGTCTCGACCGGCTCGCCGAGCCACCAGATGGCGGTCTCGTGCGGCTCGTCGGGCCAACGCGCCCGCGGGCGGAAGAAGTCGTCCACCTGCTTGAGGACCCAGTCGGCCGACGAGCCGCCGCCGATCCAGCGCGACGGCCGGCGGATGATCTCGGTGCCCTTGAACCGGCAGTCGGCCTGGTAGCCGAGGAACATCTTGCCGGCCGACGGGTGCAGCCCCTCGCAGCCCGGAAACGGATGGAGATACGGCATCTTGTCGTCGTACCCGACGATGCCCACGCGGCCGCCCTCGGGCGGGCCGAGACTCATGCCGAGGAAGTGCAGACACACGGGGCTCTTGAGGTAGTTGGGCGTGCGATACTTCGGCTCGCTGAGCCACACCGGCCCGCAGGGGAAACTGGCATGACTCATCCACAGGCCGGGATTGCTCTGCCAGACCCGGTCGACCGCGCGCTTGAGCTGAGCCGGCGCCTCGAAGATCTGGTTCAGGGCCTCGCCTTCGAACCCGTCGACCGATTCGGTCCAGCCGTGCGCGGGGACGTCCGCCACCAGGCGGGCCCAGGTACCGGCGAACCAGTCCAGGATCACTTGAGGGCTGACGAGCACTTTGCGTTGGGGCTTGGCCGTTTCATCCTCCCTATCGGTCTGGCCGGCCTTGGCGGCCCGGCGGCGGGCCCGCGACGCCGGTTGCTCGGGCTTGGCGGACTTGGGCGGGAAGCAGTGCTCGTCCACGAGCATATCGCGGGCGTGGATGGCCCGCAGGAGTGGCCGGGCCTCGATGCCCCCGTTGCTCCACCGGGCCTGGTCCAGCGAGGGATGCACTTGGAGGTAATTGGATCCACGGTCAGCGCTCTCGGCGATGAGCTTGTTTTCGAAGTAGGCCATGTCCACCGGGCCGCTCCGCTGGTACCAGGAGGTTCCCATCCAGCCCCAGGCGTCGAGGAACACCCGCCCCGGCACCTCCTCCGAGAGGCTGTGCGGCCGCGGGACGAGCGTCCACGGTACCACCGCCAGGGCATCCAGCTCCAGGCTCAATCCCTTGTTGATCTCCGCGTCCAGCGCAACGACGATTTCCTGCCGGCCTTCGGCCAGACACACGAACGGGTACACCACGCACTGATAGTCCGGTGGACTCACGACCAGAGGTGAGCCCGGACGGTCGACGGCGAGCCGCTGGTAGTCCTCGGCCGGACGGCTTGCCGGGCCGGCCGCGTCCCCGCCCGGCAGCGCCGTCGTGAAGTAGCTTGCCGCTTCCCGGCCGTTGAGAAACACCTGGCCGAGGATCGCCACGCGATGGCCCGGCCGCTTCACGCTCCGCACGAAGCCGTAGCAGCCCGCCGGAACCGAAAACGTCAACCGCAACCGCCGGCAGCCCGCAGCACCGGGGCCGACAAGCTTTTGCGGGATGGGCACCGACCGCGGGCGGGCCGGCTCGGCGATCGTGTAGCCCACCTCCTCGCCCGCGGCCCCGGTGAACTCGCCGCCGTCGACGAAGAACTCCCCTATCTGCCACACCGGCGGCGACAGCCTCTCAGCGGCGTCGGCCGACGAGAGCAAACTCAGCACACCAGCGCCGACCACAACG
>JACQVT010000320.1 GCA_016209665.1 Planctomycetota bacterium
TGTCTACCCGTCGCGGGCGCTCCGGGCTCTGAAAAGCCCACGTCGGTGTCGCCGCCCAGACTGTCACGCACCCCGCCGGCTCGCCGGCCCCCGACAGTCCGGGTTCCCGCTCCCCGCCCTCTTGCCCGCCGCCGCTTCGGCCGATAGACTATAAGAGGATTCGATCTGGGGACGTAGCTCAGTTGGGAGAGCGACGCGTTCGCAATGCGTAGGTCGTGGGTTCGAATCCCATCGTCTCCAGTCCCGTAAGACATGTCATCATAGGAACTTGTGGCTGCTCCCGCCGGCTGGTGCTCTAGGCCTGCAAACCCGGCCGGACGAGGTGGTGTCGGCAGTGATCTGTGGCCGACCGCGGCCCGCGGCCGCGCCTCGCCCGGTTCTGACCGGAGCAATGTCGCCAGCACGGACGGTTTTCTTGCCGGTCTCTATTGTCTCTTGCCGCGGGTCGCTGGTCTCGGGGAAACCGGGCTCCTAGAATCCCGTCAGGCCGGAAAGAACTGTCCACTGTCGGAGCATTTCACTACGAATCGAACGGCGCGAGAAGGGGTTTTGGGTGGGGCCAGCTTCCGCGGAGCCGATCATCCGCGGATCGCCCCGTCGAGTGGCGAGTGTGTTCTCCCGCACCCGACACCATCCCCATCTCGAAGGAAGGGATCAGGTCTGACTGGAGCGAGGAACGCCCGCTGACCGCGTTCCTCACGCTCTCGACCAAACGTCATGGCAGCGCCCCATTCGCGGGGATCAGGGCCGCCGGCGGATTCGGCACGGGCGCATCTGGCCGCCGGCGGGAATGGTGGTTGACGCGCGAAGGGAGGTGTCGATGAACACAGGCCCGCACATCGTGGACGATTGAGACTGTTTTGAGGGATCAGGTCGGACCAACTACGGGGGAGAAAGACCTCCTCTGCGATCCGACCCGAACTGAGGAAGGGAGAATGTCATGAGAACCGTTCATTTCTGCATGACGGTCGTTACCGTTGCTGTGTTGATGATGTCGTTTGCCACCACCACCGCCCGGGCCGATTGGGACCCGGTCTACGATTCGACGGGCAAGATCATCAATCACAAGATGCACTATCCTCAACTGCCCGATCCGCAGGGCTGGGACGTGAATGCGACCTGGCCCAAGGTTCTGGCCGACGACTGGAAGTGCTCGCAAACGGGCCCCGTCAACGACATCCACTTCTGGGGCTCGTGGCGCTATGACCAGCAGTACCCGATCAGCTCGATCCGGGTGAGCATCCACTCGGACATCCCCGCCACGCCGGACCAGCACAGCCGGCCGGGGGAGTTGCTCTGGGCGCGGGATTTCCTTCCGGGGGAGTTCAGCTACCGCCCGTGGGGAACGGGGCCGCAGGGCTGGTACGACCCCAACACGGGCGAGTACTACCGGCCGGATCACTTCGGCATCTGGCAGTACAACATCGTGGACATCCCCCAGCCGTTCTATCAGGAGTTGGGCAAAATCTACTGGCTGGACATCTCCGTGAGGCTGCCGGCGGGTGTGCCCCCGTGGTGGGGCTGGAAGACATCGAGAGACCACTTCAATGACGATGCGGTCTGGACCGATTACGGCCTGCCCACGCTGCCTTGGCGTGAGCTGCGCGATCCGATCATGCAGGAATCACTGGACCTGGCGTTTGTGATCACGCCCGAGCCGGCCGGCCTGCTGATGCTCGCGGGTCTGGGCGGGTTGGCGCTGCTGCGCCGCCGGCGCTAGAAAACGAGCCCGTGATCCGTCGCGGGAGACAGCATCGGCGGACCTGAACCGGCAGGTCGAGCGAGAACCGGGGGCCGTCGGCGGGGCAGCGGCCCCCGGTCATATTGCCCAACGGGCTCCGGTCAGCACCCGGTCCCAGTCGAAGGCCGGGCCGGGGTCCTGCTTTTCCTTGATGACGTGCCAGTGGCCGACGAGGCCGTGGAAGGTCTTGAACTGCTCATCGGGCAGCACGTCGGGGATGACCCTGCCGTCGGGGCCGCGAGGTACGGCCAGTTCGATTCGCGGCAGCACGCGGTGCAGCGTGGCCGTCAGCTTGATCAGGGCCGCGTACTGCTCGTTGGTGAAGTCGTACTGGTAGCGGACCCTGCCGTTGATCGCCCCTTCGATGATGTCTTTGCGGGCGGGGCGGGCGGTGAAGCTCGGCGTCAGCAGCTCGCGCCGGCTGAACGACTCGGGGAACGTGACGTACGGCCAGCCGGACTTGTCGCAGGCGTAGCCCTCCTTGGCCTGGTCGGCACTCGTGAACGCTCCCCAGTGGGCAATCTCGACGCCCACGGACCGGTCGTTGGCGGTACCGGCGTGCCAGGCCCGCTCGGCGAGGTCCAGCGTCTGGTAGACCGTGCCATCGAGGTCAAGCATGAAGTGCACCGACAAGCCCCGGGCGTCGTGCAGAACGTAGAAGCACTGGGCCGACGTGCCGCAGACATCGTAGTGGATAACGAACAGGTCCACCTGCTGGCGGAGATTCTCCAGCGTCCAACCCTGTTCGTCGACGCCAGCCTTGACGTCGTCGGCCAGATCGCGGCGGGTGGGGCTGTAACGGTTGGGGTTGTCCTTGTCGGCCGGGTTGCTGGGCATCGTCTTGCTGGCGTCGAAATGGTTGTAACAGCGGTAGGCGTTGTAGCCCCGCGGCTCGAGGTACGTCACCACCCGCGTGCCCGTGTGGAACATCTGCCCCGCGACAATGATTTCATCCCCCACCCGCATCGCCGGCCAACCCGGACTGCATCCGCCAACCAGCACCAGCGCCAGGATCGACAACACCAGCCAGGACGCGCGACGTGACATGTGGGCCTCCTTCCTGAATCGAATGGTGCGGGACACGATACCAGTGCCGGCTCGTTTCCGCCACAGGTCATCGTACGAAGCTGAGAAACCCCTCGACGGTCATTCCGGAGGCTCGAATCAACGCGCGAAGGGTGCCAGGGGCGAGTTCGCGATGTTGCGGTATGGAGAGACTGACGATACTGCCTTCCTTAAGCATAACAACGTGACTGCCTCGTTGCCGGTCCCGACGCCAACCAGCGCGCTCAAACGCTGTGACCACTTCGGCGCCGGACAGCACCGGTAACCGGGCCATCAGACAGCGACCTCAATCTCGCGCGTTTCGATGGTCAACGGCATACCTTGCGACAGCCGGGTTTCCAGGCAAGCTGTGATCGCCTCCTGGATGTTCGCCAAGGCTTCGGTCTCGGTTTGGCCTTGGGAAATGCAGCCGGGAATGGCCGGGCATTCGACGACGTACATGCCCGTCTCGTCCTGTTCCAGCGTAACCACCAGCTTCATGAGGGCACCTCTGCACTTATTGTACCCATCGACACGGCCCCACGCCACTCAGCCGCGCAGATACACATCGTATCGGATCGACCGGCCCTTGTACTGGATGGCCGGATCGGGGGCCAGCGGCGGGGCCCGCAGCCAGCGTTTCACGACCACGCGGTGGCGGGCGGTCCGCCGGGCGATGGTGAACAACTCAGCCGCGTCGGTGTCGTCGCCGGCCACCAGGCGACACAGCCGCATCTCCTTCTTGCTGGCCGCGGATTTGGCCCGGTGCGGAAACATCGGGTCCATGTACACCGCGTCGGGCTGCTCGTCGTCGGCCATTTCCGCCAGGACCTCTCGAGCATCGCCCCGAACGAGGTGGAGACGATCCGCGACGACCGGCTGCATCTGCGGGTCCTCCATCGCTCGCCGCAGCCCATCCCCCAGCAGCGCAGCGATCGCAGGTGACCGCTCGATCGCCGTGACGCTACAACCCGCCCACGCCAGCAGGACGGCATTGCGCCCGAGACCCGCCGTCGCGTCTACCACGTGCCAGGGCTTGGCCTTCAGGCCGATCGCCCGGATCAGCGGGTCGCGGGCCAGCGCCGACACCTGCCGCCGGCTGACAGACCGGGGCCTGCAGAAGTCCGCGTACACCGGTCCCGTTCTACTGCCGGCCTCGCGCAGCTCCAGCCGTCTGGTGGTCACCACCAGGTGAAGGTCATATCCCGGCTCGCCCGCGCTCGTCAGCGGCAAACTCAACTCGCCGCTCAGGCGCCGCGCGCGGTCGACCAGGCCCGGCTCAGGTCTCTCGGCCACGATCGCGATTCCGGGTTGCATGCGCGCCACCCAGCCTCTCCGTTTGGGGGGCGGGCATCCCTGCCCGCCTTTTGCCTTTTCTGCTTCTGGAGAAGAAGGCGGGCAAGGATGCCCGCCCCCCAAGAGCGCGCGTCCGCGCACCTCCTCACACGAGCTATCGCATACGACACCGACTGCCGACACCGTAGCACAGCCCGTGCTCCTGGTTCAAAACCACGATCGGACGTGGCTGGACAATCCCCGTCCGGCGCTGGATAACATCATCCGCCGCACGCCCCTTGTGTGGGACCAGCATTTTGCCGGTCCGATCGACCGGCCGCAAGCCGGTCCCACAAGTTCTGGTAGAGGCCCTGAACAGTCGTTCGACCGAGGCAGGATGACCGGAACACCACGGCGATCTCAGACTCTCCTTGAGCCCCTCGCGTGGGCAGGGTCTCTGCTCGTCGCGACTTGTAGCGCGGCGACGGTCGTCGCACACCCGATCTACATGGATCACATCGAGCACCGGGCCCACGTGGAGGTCGGGGCGGTCAACATCGACGTGACCATCGAGCTGCGGTTCAACGAGTTCCAGTCGCTCGCCGAGCGCCGGCGGATGGATGCTGACCGCGACGGGCGTCTCAGCCCCGCCGAGCGAAGCGGCTACCTCAAGCGGGTAGGCCGACAGGTCGCGGATGCGTTCCGGCTCGCGTGCCGGGGCCGGCCGCTGGACCTGATCGAGCTGTATGACCCCGAGATCGACTTTCTCGGCGTGGAAGGTATCTCGCCGAGCCACCACGTCCTGAAGCTGTCGTACTTCGCGCGGACGCCGGCCGACCTCGCCGCCCGGGACGACTTGTCGTTCGAGGACCGCTCCTGGCCGACGGCGCCGGCCCTGTGGTTCTTCACCGCCGGCGGCAAGGACGGCATCGTTCTAAAGGTCGAGGCCGACGCCGCGACCACGCAGCCGGCCACCGCGAATCCACCGTCCGCGACCAGCCGGCCCGCCCCGGCGGCGACGCAGCCCGTGGGCGCTCAGACGGTTCTCGCCGGTCGCTGCGTCATCCTGGGCAGACTGGCCCAAGCCGGCGCGGCAACACGACCAGCCAACCCATCCATCAGGGAGGAACCGAGGCATGTCCCGACTCACGGCACTGCGGATACTCGCGACAAGTCTGTTGACGCTCGGACTGGGCGCTCGAGCGGGCGCCGCCCCGGAGGTGGCGGAACCCGGTGAAGTTCTCAACCTCGCCAGCGCATTGCTTCGCGGCCATGGCTACCTGCTTGAGGACGACACGCGGGCCAGGCTCGACGCCCTGCACCGGGACGGCCGGGAAGGCGGCCGGCAGATGCGGGAAGGCAAAGATGACCAGGCGAAACAGAAAGGGGCTGAGAAGCGCGCG
Organism: Planctomycetota bacterium; assembly: GCA_016209665.1. Lineage (GTDB taxonomy): Bacteria > Planctomycetota > Phycisphaerae > UBA1845 > PWPN01 > JACQVT01. Next base: position 5,464 of record JACQVT010000320.1, read on the forward strand.
GCGGCCGCCGAGGGCATCATCGCCCTGTTCGACACCTACCCTGGGCTGATCCGGCGGGAACTGCGCGAGGGGCATGAAGTCCTGCCCCCGCTGGACCCGATCCACCTGCGGGCGACCACCGACGCGATCCTCATCCGCACGGAGATCCAGCCATCCGGCGATTCGGCCGCCGTTCATGCCACGGTGAACGAGCAGGACTTCAGCAACATGCCGAACGAGTGGCAGGTGGGACCGATCGACGTATCCAATGACGGCGTGTCGTTCATCCTGCTCACGCTGAGAAACGTGCCCAAGGGCACGATCGACCAGCGGATGGACATCCGGGCGGGCAACCGCGTGTTCCGTCAGATGATCCAGTTCCGGACGCCGCCGCCGGGCCGGCTGAAGATGACGGTGGTAGCGGAGACGGGCCAGCCGATCCCGGCCATGGTCCGGCTCGTCCGCAAGCTGACCGGCCAGACGCAGCGCCCCTCCAACGCCGTTCCGATCGAGGGGCAGTTCGACACCCAGGGCCGCCGGACCAGCGAGCGGGAACTCATCGTCCCCACGCCCACCAAGGGCAGCTACTACTGCATGCCGGAGCCGGTCAATATGGAGGCCCCGGCGGGGGAATGGCAGGTGATCATCCGCCACGGCATCGAGTATCTGCCCGTGACCGACAGCTTCACCATCGAGCCCGGCCAGACGACGGAGGAGACCTACACCATGCGCCGTTGGGTCGACATGCGCAAGCTCGGCTGGTACTCCGGCGACGACCACGCCCATTGCCGAATCCTTAGCGACGATGACGCCGATTGTCTGATGGCCTACGCGAAGGCCGAGGACGTGCACCTCGTGAACGTCGTCAAGATGGGCGACATCTTTCGCACGTGGTTCGAGCAGCGGGGCTTCGGCCCGGATTACCGCGTCATCGACGGCGACTACGTGCTCTCGCCGGGCCAGGAGTGTCCGCGGACGCACCAGCAGCTCGGCCACACCATCTCGATGAACACCAAGCGCATGGTCCGCGACACCGAGCAGTACTACCTGTACGACCGGGTGTTCGACCAGGTGCACGCCATGGGCGGGCTGAGCGGCTACGCGCACGTGAACAGCAACATGTTCCACGTCCACCGCGACATGGCGATCAACATCCCCAAGCGGAAGATCGACTTCGTCGAGGTGTTGCAGTTCGCCCATCTGGGCGTGGACGTCTGGTACCGCTTCCTGAACGCGGGGTTCAAGGTGACGGCTTCGGCCGGCTCGGATATCCCGTGGGGCGGAACGATGGGCGAGGTGCGGGTCTACGCCCACGTCGGCGACCAGCCGTTCACCGCCGACGCCTGGTTCGAGGCCCTGCGCCGCGGCCGAACGTTCGTGACCAACGGACCCATGTTGGAGTTCAAGGTCGACGACGCGATGCCCGGCGATGAGCTGGTCGTCAAGGAAGACCGCAAGCTGCACGTCAAGGCCCGGGCCTGGGGCGACCCCGGGTTCATCCTGCCCGCCAAGCTGGTGATCGTCCAGCAGGGTGACGAGGTCAAAGTGGTGGAGTCGTCCGACAACCAGCAACGGGAACTGTCGGTCGAGATGGATATCGACGCCGGGCCGGGCTTCTGGATCGCGGCCCACGCCGTCGGCACCAACGGCGAGCACGCCCACACCACGCCGGTCTACGTGACGCGGCCCGGCCTGCGGTTCTGGAAGCACCAGGACGCCGATCGGCTCATCGACCAGGCCACCCGATCGCTCGATGAGGTCGAGAAGATCGTGGCCGACGCTCGGGAAAAGGACCGCCAGGGCCAGCTCGAGGACGACCGCACGCTCAAGCAGTTGGCCCTCCAGGGGGCGGAGTTGCTCGAGCGCGTCGCCGACGCCCGCAAGATCTGGCAGGACCTCCGAGAGGTCGCCGCCAAGGAGGCACCCATCCGCGCCAAACTGTCCGGCGGAAAGTGACCACGCAACGAGCCGCGGGTTTATCCCCGCGCATGGCCAGCCACTCGTCACGCGCGGCATACGAGTTCAACGCTGCCGACAGTCGAGATCGTAGTTCGTCCGGGGCGGTTCGTGCGGAATCGCCGCGTAGACCGTGCCGTCACGCAGCTCGCAGGGGTAGACCCGCAGGCGGAAATCGGGCATGTTCTCGTCCGTCAGGCCCGTTTTGAGGTCCCACGGCCAATAGTGCACCGGGCACACCACGCAGCCGTCGCGGACTTCGCCCTCGCCGAGCGGCCCCCCCGCGTGCGGACACACCCCGTCGGTCACGTGAAAGCTGCCGTCGTCGTTGCACACGATGCAGCAGCGGTCGTTGACCTGCACGCGCACCGGCTTGCCGACCGGCACCCGATCCGCCGCAATCACCGGCACAAGATCACACATACCGACCGACCTCCGCAACCCGCCGCCGCTCCGTTGCCAGTCCCATGAAGGAATCGCGTCCCGGAAAACACGTTGAGCAGCGGGGCAGCGAACCACCCGCCCCAACCTGGACTCTCCCAAGGACAACCGGCCACACCGTACGTCGGCATCGACCTGCACGAGTGGAGTTTAACCGTTTGCGTTCCCGATGAGCAAGGCGACGTGGTGCTGCCAAGTTGAGTCGGCGCCGGCTGAATGTGGGTGTTCCCGCCTGTGCGTCGCTTTGACAGGCGTAGCAGGACGAACATAATCGGATGAATGAGCATCCGATCCCCGTCGTACGCATTCCAGCCGCCCGGTTCGACGTATCGCTCACAAAAAAGCAACGCCCGTCTATTGCCAGCAGAACCTGGATCCATGCGGTCTGCCGGCGGAGGAGTATGGCGCCTGCTTCGATGTCGGGCCGCCTTGCTTGTCGCGATTCTGCTCCTGTGGCCACCCACCAACTGGGCCCAGCGAGCCGCGGATGGCGCTGAACCCGACGTGAAAACCGCCCAGCGCTGGTGGCCTCCGTTAACCAACGTCTACACGCCGATCGGATGGAAGAACCACCTGTTTCGGTTCAACGTCTATTACATGCCAACGAGTACCTTCGCCGCAACGCCCAGTATGGTGAGATCATCGCCCAGAAAATGCCGGACTCGGGGCATTATACGAACCTGACGGGATCGCAGGTCTACGCCCGGATGTGGGCCACGCCGACGACGATGTTCGACACCATGCTGCTCGACACGCTGGGCTACCACGCCGCGGTCGCCCGCTATCTCGAGATCTTTCGGGACACGCAGGGAACGGTCAAGCCGCCGGGGCCGAGCTACACGCTGCATCCCGGTTACCTGGCCACTCCCAAGAGCCTGACCTCCGTCGACTGGCTGTCCGACCACGGGGCCATTCTTCACGCCGTCTGCTACCACGCCCTGCTGACAGACGACCGGGAGTTCATCGACCGGTGGCTGCCGTCGATCATTAAGGCGTGCGTGTTCATCCGCGACGCCCGGGGGATCGCGAATCATGACGGGGTGCCCGGCGTGCTTCCGCCGGCGGTCGCGACAGACCGTGGGATCGCCACGCAGGCGGTGTGGAACATTGGCTGGCATTATCGGGGCCTGACCAGCGCTGTCGCCCTGTTGAAACGGCTCGGGCATCCGCAGGTCGAAACATGGATCCGCGAAGCCGAGGACTTCCGCACCACGTTCGTAGGGGCGCTCCGGGAGCAGACCCGGCACATGCCGACCTGGACCGATGCCTCCGGCGCGAAGCATCACATCGTTCCCACGTCGCTGTCCGGCGGTGAGGACTTCTCCCACGCGTTCTATCTGGACACCGGCCCGCTGTTTCTGGTGTACGCCGGCCTGCTCGAGGCTCGCGATCAGTTGATGCAATCCACGCTGAAGTTCTTCCGCGAAGGTCCCAACCACCTCGCCTTCGATCCGTACGGCAACCACGAGCAGCCGGCGGTGCTGATCCACGAGATCTCCAGTTGCGAGCCCTGCGCGAGCTTCAACCTGTTCCACAGCCACCAGTCGGGCGACCGCGGCCGCTTCCTCGAGGGCATGTACAGCATGATGACGGGTGGCCACTCGCAACAGACGTACACCGCCTGCGAGACGCGGGGCGGAATCACCGGCATCGCCGGCCACATCGGGATCTATGCCATCCGCCTGTGCGCGGTCGACGATCTGCTCGAACCGGACACGCTGCATCTGCTCAGACTGGTGCCCAAGGCCTGGCTGAGTCGGGCGCAGAAGACGCACTTCGAGGCCATCCCGACAATCTTTGGCCCCGTAACGGTGGTGTTTGAGCCCAGTGCTGAAGCAACCTCACTGCAGGTCGAGTATGCCCCGCACTTTCATCATCCGCCCAAACGAGTGGTGATTCACGGACCACCGCTGCCCGGACTGACGAGCGTGGTCGTCAATAGCCGGATGATCGCCATGCGCCCGGGCGGCACGGTTGTGGTTGAGTGACAGTGCCTCCCGCAACCTAACCACATGGCCGCGCCCGCCACCGCCGCGACGCGGAAGCTAAGTAGGTGCGCAGAATGACCTACACAACCCAAACTATCGTAAGTCACCCCATGGAAGGGGTTTACGGGGATGGTCCACTTGGCAAATCATTCTGCGCTCCTACTTACTGTGCATCCTAAAACCCTGAAAACCGACCGGCTGGAAGCCGGTCCCACACGGGTTTTAGGATGCACTCTTAGACGCCGGGACGCGATAATGCGGGGCCCGGCAAATCGACGGCCCTGATCGAGATGTGATTCGAATAGTCCACCGTCACAATCCGCCCGCCATCGAATGCCCATGCGCCAGCCGACGTCTTCGGATTCGTTGCGTCCCGTTCACTGTTGCCCAGGGCAACAACGTTGCGCAAGTCATGAGTGAAAGCCCATCGGTCGCCAGGGCTGCCTCCGGTCACGAACCATCTGGCGGCAGGCGACGGATATATCCACGGAGCACGATCACCACCTAAGCCACACTCCCTCTGAAGCTTCCGGGCCACGGGCAGGACCTCCCAGGGGCGAGGTCTTACCAGACAGCCGCCACGGTCAAGGCTATTTGCGATGAAGAACTGGCCAGCGGGGGTTGTTGTGGGTTCCACCTGCGGCGGGAAGCCGGGGAAATCCTGCGCGAACGGGCCACTGAGGTCTTCGACTTTCCCTGTTCTGGGCTCCAACAGCAGAGCCTGTATGTGCCCTTTGGAGCGGTTGTCCTCGCTGACGCACAAGGCCAGGGAATCGTCGGGCATCCATGCCACTCCTTCAGTGTGGGCGTCCGATTGTCCGAACGATACGGCTTGCCCCGTCGTGATGTCGAGGCACCGGAACCGTCCACGGGGCCAGTGATCCATGTAGACGACATAACGCCCGGACGGCGAGAAGTACTCGTCCGTCTCGATGCCGGCAGATCCTCCAGGACGTGCGGTCACTCCGTCCTCGCGAAAAGCCGGCACCCCTGCCTTCGCGAACTCATTGATGGATTGGCGCCTGAAGATCCGGTCGGCGGTATCACGGTGCTTGCCGCGCACGTTGGCGTACGCAGCATAGACGATCTCATTGTCGCCATGCCAGGCGTAGCTTGTCACCAACTCGTCCGCGAAGCTGATCTGTCGAAGACGACCGTCGTCAAGCCTTAGGACACTCAGGCGGGCCCCGCTGAGAATGGCGATGTGCCGGGAATCGGGGGAAAACGACATCCCGATGAGAGTGGCCAGATCATGGCCACCTTGTTGAAGCAGGACCGCTCTGGCTGTGGTCGACTTCTTGCGGTCCAGAGCACCGATCGACGACCAGACAACCTTTGCCGTCTGAGCGAGTCGAGGCGAATCGACCATCGGCAACTCGAGAGAGTCGATCCAAAGATACGCGATCGTCTCATGATCCGGTGCAACCATGAGGCTGGTCGGATGGCTGAAGCTGACGCAGCCGGCCACGCAAGCACAGATAACCAGACCGACACACGGAAGCAGTCGGGACAGCCTGTCGCCGAATCGACTGCCCGGAATCGTGGTGCATGCTGCTGGTCGCGTCAGGCATCCCATGACGGGTCCCCAGGTAGGATCGAGTTCGTCAGGAAACCTTATCGCAGCCGGAGCCGACAGAACCGCTGGAGCCGCATCGCCAGGACCGGTCGAGCGAAGACCTCATTTCGCCGCAGGCTGGGTGGCCTGGCTCTTGAGCCAGTCGATGCCGCGGGACTCGGCGACGTGCGTCATCTTGATGGCCTCGGCCGTGCGCATGAACTGCTCGTAGACCGCTTGCCGCGAGTCGGCCACCGGCCAGGGGATGCTCGCCGTCTTGGCCTCGGCTTGCAGCCGGTCCCACTGAACGATGAGCGCATACAGCACCGGCAGTTCGGCCACCAGGACACGCTGATGCAGGCGGGCATTGTCGCCTGCCGCCTGCTCGGCCAGCTTGAGCTGTTCCAGCCCGGACGACAGCGTCTGAATCGATAGGAACTTCGCATCTTCCTTCGAGAAGCAGCCGAGGAAATCGCCGCTGGCGTCGACGGCCCGGTGCATCGTCGCCAGGTACGCCCGGATGTGCTTTCCGGCCGGGCCGTAGTAGCCGTCGATGAACTCATCGATCAGCTTGCGGCCGTCCAGCGTCGGGTCCCACAGCAGCCTCGCCAGCACCCACGCCCGCAGCTCCATCATCTCGGCACCCCAGGTGTGGTAGGCCCCCTGCTCGAACAGCCCCTTGACGTGGTGGGCCGCGAAGAACGCCACGTTGGGTCCCAGCACCTCGAGGTTCGGATGCGGCAGCACGTAATGCCTAAAGTTGGTCGTGTAGTCCCACACGTACAGCCGGTCGCAGATCTTCGACCAGCCTTCGATGTCTTTGCGGAACGCCTCGTTGGCCGGATCGGTCAGCGGCTTGCTGAAGGAACACTCGATGCTGCACAGCCACACCACCACGTTGTGCCGCGGGCGAACGTGCAGCGGGGGCTTGCGGGTGTACTGGTAGGCCAGCGTGCTGATCGCCACCCGCGGGAAGTCCTTCTCGGTCTCCTCGGCCACCGCGTTGACGAACCGCAGCATCGAGCCGGCCGGGCTGCCCTCCTCCTGGTCGATGGCCGCGCACTTCGGGCACGCGCAGGGGCGATGCCAGTCGTTCTGCGACACCGACGCCATCGTCGCGGCGGGGTGCTTCGCCAGCCGCTCCTTGAGGTTCCTGACCAACTCCGCCCGCAGCTCGTCGTTGGTCAGGCACAACTGGGCGTGGTCGTGCGTGCGCTTCCCGTCGATCTCGCTGAACCACTCGGGGTGGTCCTTGAAGTACTTGTCGGGCGGGATCAA
>JACQVT010000321.1 GCA_016209665.1 Planctomycetota bacterium
CATCGCTGCACCGCCAACCCGCCGATGAAACAGAAGTTCCACCGCCTGTTTCGGAAGAAGGCCTGAAGGCGAGCGGCGAGGCGAACCAGTTCGGTCATTTCCGTGCCCTGGCAAACCAGGCCTGTTGTTCGACGAGTCCGGAGATCAGCGGCTTGGGACAGTCGCGGAGGGCGCCCTCGAGCAGACCATCGAACAACGGGATCACCTTTTCCGTCTCGACGCGCCGCAACTCCTCCCGGCGGATCTGTTCGAGGATCGGGCCGGCGATCTTCCATTTCTCCACAAAGCCCGCGTTCGATCGGTCCATCGGGGATGCTCCTTCATCGGGATACCCCTCATTATACCGCGCAGAATGAAACGAGGCACCCGGTCGGCGGCTGCCTCGTTCGCGAAAAGCTGTCGGCGTCTATCGGGCTTGAGCGGCGAGGTCAGGTTCCCGGGCTCGAAGGTTCGGTTCTCAGGTGCGGCAAGGGGCTGCCGCAGACCGCTCCCTAACCGTCGCGGCTCGCATGGCTTTTCTCCTCACGCCCGCGGGTGGGCCGCAAAAGGCGGGCAAGGATGCCCGCCCCCCAAACGTTTCCTGGTCACGCCCGCGGGTGGGCCTGGTCGTAGGCCTGTTTCATGCGGGCCGCGGTCACGTGCGTGTAGATCTGCGTCGTCGACAGCGACTGATGGCCGAGCAGCTCCTGCACCGCCCGCAGGTCGGCCCCGCGATTGAGCATGTGGGTGGCGAAGCTGTGCCGCAGCGTGTGCGGGCTGATCGTCGGATCCAGGCCGCAGACGGCCAAGTACTTGTCGAGCTTGCGGCGGACGCTCCGCGTGCTCAGCCGCTGGCCGTGCTTGTTGACGAACACCGCCTCCTGGTTGAACGAGCCCGACCGCGGGTCGGCTCGTCGCAGCTCCATGTAGCGCTTCACCCAGGCCAGGGCCGTCGGCGAGATCGGCGTCACCCGCTCCTTCTTGCCCTTGCCGCGGATGTGAAGGGCCTCGCCCACGAAGTCGATGTCCGCCAGGTTCAGATCAACCAACTCGCTGACCCGCACGCCCGTGCTGTACATCGTCTCCAGCATGGCCCGGTCGCGACACCCGAGCATGGTGCTCACGTCGGGCGTCTCCAGGAGCTTGCGGACCTCGTGCTCCTCCAGGAACTTCGGCAAGCGCTTGTCCTGCTTGGGCGTGCGGATGCTGGCCAGCGGGTTGCCCTTGACGTACCCGCGCTTCAGGCAGAACTTGTAGAAGCTCCGCAGCGTCGCCAGCTTCCGCGCGGTCGTGCTCTTGGAGTACTCCTGGGTGCGGAGGAACACCAGGAACCGCTGGACGTCCTCCGTATCCACCGCGACCAGGTCCACGCTGCCCGGGGCCGCGGACGCGGACGCAGACGGAGACGCCGCCACCGCGGTTGCCGTCCCGCCGCCATGGCCGCCCAGATCGAAGGACGGTGCGGCCGGAGCGGCTTCGGCAGGACTGCCCGCCGAACTTCCCTCGGCCAGGAACCCGCAGAACTGATGCAGGTCCGCGGCATAGCACTTGGCCGTATGAGGCGAGAAGTGCCGCTCAAACCGCAGGTAATTGAGGAACTCGTCGATCTGTTTGTTTTCGTTCATGGTGCTTGATTGACACGACAGCGGCGAACTTTCGTGTTTCAACCTGGCTTACCGACGGCATGACTCGCATCCCAGCAAGCTTTGCGGTCAGTTGACGACCTCCTCGAGGTCCATCTCGAGACGGCGGCCCATCTGGTAACTCAGGACGGCCGCATCGAACCAATCGAATCCCGTATCGGCCCGGGACGCCATCTCGGCAAAGGCGGTGATGATATCCGCCTCCCGCCCGGCCTGATAGCGAAACAGGTACCGATGACCTCCCTTGACCAACGACAGTTGCCGGACCAGACTCATCGAGCCTTCTCCCCGGCGACAGGCGGAAACGACGCCTGACGCCGATTCCGCCTACTGAACCAATTCCCTGGCCACCGAGTAGCAGCAGTACCTCAGGTAATACTCCTGGCTGGCCAGGTACTTCCTCCAGCCATACGGCGTCTTGTTTGCGTCGCGGACCTCGGCATACTCCTCGACGTCCCGCTGAACCGCGTGGTGCTCCGCGTTGAAGGTTCGCTGCACCTGGGCCCACGGTCGCGGCGACCGCTGGTCCGGCGCCGCCGGGAACGGCCGCTTCAGCCCCGAGTCGATCGCCGGCCCCGCCGGCGTCCCGCCCGGCGACGGCCCGTATAGCTCAGCCACGATCCCCACCACCGGCGTGTAGGGGTCGTACTCCGTTACCGCGAACACGATGATGGCGTCGGCTCCCAGCCGTTCGCAGATGGCCAGGGCGTGTTCCGCCGAAACCACCTGCCGCTGGCCCTGCTCGGCCAGCACCGCCAGCACACGGTTCACGCCGATGACCCCGATCCCTGGGATGCTCGACAGCTCGCTGGCCATCAGGTCCGCGACCTTGAGCATGTCGATGTCCGGGCCGCCGCTCGCGTTGATCGGCGGAGCGATCGCCACCGACGTCCCCGGTGGCAACGACGCCACGAACATCGGCGCCTTCTTCTCCTGGTGCGAGCAGCTCGCCACGACCAGCAGCAGAACCCCAACCCCGCCGCGCAGGCTCCGCTCCCGCCGCACCCGCACGGCTCGCTGGCCGGTCAACCCGGCACCGACAACGGCTCTGGTTCGACGCGCGATCATCCTTGATCGACCGTCATATCGGACGACGGCTCCTGCTTCGGCTCAGTCGACTCATCCGTGAGTTGACGCCGTACCGTCGCGGTCCAACGCTGGTTCGCGGACCAGAACAGAACTAACTTCGTCTAACTCGCTATCGCCCTTAACTCTTTTTCGGGCGAACTTCCGCCGCAATGGCCGGGCGGCCTTTGTTTATCGGCTGTCTCGGCCCGGCTACTCACCGACGCCGAATCCGCCTCATACCGTACGTTTGTCCGATAATCTGCAACGTATATCGACCCTCCGGCCGACACCTCTGCACCCGATTAGCGTTTCGCGCAAACATCGCGCCACCCCGCGCGGAATCCGCGCTACCCCCGTCACCAGGCCTCCCGGGAACCCGGCCCTCGGCCCTCGAGTCCCCACCTTGACGACGACGGCACCGGCGATGCTGGGGGCCGCCTCGGCGGGTATGCCGGCCCCCGCGGTTTTCGTAAAATGTTCACGTGGACCCACACACGCTGGACAAGCTCGAGTTCGAAGCCGTCCGCACGATCCTGGCCCAGTTCGCCAGTTGTGCCCTGGGTAGGACAATGGCGGTGAAGATCAAGCCGGTCAGCCGGCGGGATCTGATCGAGCAGTGGCACCGCCAAGTGCACGACCTGATCGAAATGGCGGCCGACCGCGACCTGCCGCCGTTCGGCGGCGTCCACGACATTCGGGACGCCATCCGGACCGCCGTGCCCCCCCACTGTCTCGAGCCCAACGATCTCGCGGTCGTGGCCGAGACGCTCGCCGCGACGCACGCCGTGGTGGCCTGGGCGGGGGGCTTGCTCCCCAGCGCCGAGCACCTGCGGGCCGTCTGTGAGAGCATCGGCGACTTCAGAATCCTGGCCGACGCCATCCGCCAAGTGATCGGGCCGACCGGTGAGGTCCGCGACGACGCCAGCCCCCGCCTCCGGCGCATCCGCGCCGAGATCAGCGGGGCCCGGATCAGCATCGGCCACGTCTTCGACCGGCTCCTCCGCGACCGTAATCTCACCCGTCTGCTGCGTTATCCCCAGGCCACGTTTCACGACGACCGCCTCGTGCTGCCCCTGGCCGCCGAGCACCGCGGACGGATTCCGGGCATCGTCCACCGCAGTTCGGATTCTGGAGCCACCCTGTTCGTCGAGCCCGCCGCCGCCGTCGAACTCAACAACCGCATCATCTCGCTCAAACACGACGAGAACACCGAGATCGGGCGCCTGCTGTCGCACCTGACGCATCAAATCTTCCTCAACCGCGAGCAGCTTCTGGGGACGATGGAGGCCCTCGCCGTCCTTGACCTGATCACGGCCAAGGTGCGGTTCGCCCGAGCGTACAAACTGGTGTGCCCCGTAATCTCGGCTGATGGCCGGCTCCTGCTGCGGCAGGTTCGACATCCACTGCTGATGCGGCTGGCTCAGGAGGCCGCCCAGCGGGGCGAAAACCGTGAGGTGGTGCCGATCGATGTGCGGCTCGGGGAGGATTTCGATCTGCTGGTGATCACCGGCCCCAACACGGGGGGCAAGACCGTGGCTCTCAAGACCGTCGGACTGATCGCCCTGATGGCCCAGGCCGGCCTGCCCATCCCCGCCGCCGCGGGCAGCACCGTCCCGGTCTACGCCGAGGTATTGATCGACGTCGGCGACGAGCAAAGCCTCCAGCAGTCGCTCAGCACGTTCAGCGCCCACCTGTCGCGGCTGCTGATGATCCTCAAGCAGGCCGGGCCCGCCACGCTGGTGCTGATCGATGAACTCGGCGCCGGCACCGACCCCGACGAGGGAGCCGCCATCGGCCAGGCTATCGTCGAGGAACTGCTGCATCGGCGGTGCTCGGCCATGGTCACGACGCACCTGGGTGTACTGAAAAGCGTCGCCTACCGCGAAGCCCGGGCCGAAAACGCCTGCGTGGACTTCGACGTCAAGACTTTGGAGCCGACCTATCGCCTGCTGATCGGCGAGCCCGGCAGCAGCAACGCCATCAACATCGCCTCGCGGCTGGGCCTCCCGCCGCGGGTCATCGAGTCCGCCCGGAGGTACCTCAGCGAGTCGGGCCAGCAGCTCGACCGGGCCATCCGCGGCACGCTCCAGTCTCGTCGCCAAGCCGAGCAGGCCCGGACCGACGCTGAATCCGCCAAGGCCCAGGCCATTCAGGACATCGAGGCCGCTCGCCGCGAGCGGGAGACGCTGCGGCAACAGCGGACCGAGTTCGACCGCTGGGTCCAGCGGATCACCTCGTTACGGCCCGGCGACCGCGTCCACGTCCGGCGGTTCGACCGCCCCGGGACCATCGTCCGCGTCCTGCTCCACAAGCAGTTGGCGGTGGTCAACGTGGGCTCAATGGAACTGGAGGTTCCCCTCCGCGAGATCCTCCTTGCCCCGACAGCCTGAGACAGCGAGGCGGACCGTCTGGGGTCCTCATCTCCTCCACATAACTCGGACCCCAGAATGGGCTTAGCGCAAGTGCCTGTTAAGACTAAAGTTGCGGCTTGACTGAGGCCGATATTGGTGATATCATCTGTGTAAGATTAGGGCATTGTTATGGGAGCGATCGCCAAGAAGCCAGAGGTTGACTTCGTTGTGCGACTTGTCGGGCCCGGAGTCCGTCCGTGGGCGGTACCGATGCGCGCCTTGGCCAAGGTCTTGGAGGCTGTGCAGCGTCTGGTAGAGCAGCGAGACGAGGAGACCGAGGAAGAAACCTCGCGTATGGATAAAGACCAGTCGGACGTCGCTCCTACGCTTCATCTCGTCGACGTCAAAAGCGGTTCGGCTGCCTACGCCGTTGCTGCTCCGAAGCATCAAGTCACCATCGATTTGCTTGCTGAGATCGGGCGTTCGATCGAAAGACCTAAAACGGCAGATTGGTCACAGTCGACCCTCTCGTCGTTGCGCAAACTGAGTGAAGTCGCCAGGTCAATGGGCTGCGAAATCGAGTTCCGGAACCCTGGTACGAAGGGCAAGCTCGGTGCTGTGCTCGCCAAGATTACCCCGGCGACCTATGGTGACATTTCGAGTTCTGCGTTCATCCGAGGTCGGACATCGATCTATGCGCGGATTGAGCGAGTGGGCGGGGCGACGGCGATGCACTGCGGTATCAGGCTGCCCGAAGCCCCTCGGAAGATGGTTATCTGCCGAGTAACCAGTGATGAGTTAGTCAGGAAGCTGGGACAATACATGTACCAGCATGTACTGCTATCCGGGCGAGCCACCTGGCTAAGACACAATTGGAGGCTCAAGAATCTGACCATCGACTCCTTCGAACCACCGAAGAGAGGCTCGATCCTCAAGGCGCTGGAATCGGCGCACGAGGCCGGGGGGCGAGTCTGGGACGAGATCGAGGATCCGGACGCCGTCATCGCGGAGATGCGCAACTCGTGAAAGACAAGGCCAGTGATCCGATCGTTGCGATCGATTTCATGATCCTTGTTTGGGGTATTCGCAAGACCGGAACCCGAGAACAGCTTCAGCGAGCCAGATGGCTCTTCCAGAAACTGGAAGAAGAAGAAGCACAGGTGATTCTGTCCTCCGTCGCGCTAGCAGAATACCTCACGCCAGTGCCTCCAGATGAACATCGAGATGTCATTGCGGCCTTGACGAAGCGGTTCATCGTCCCGCCATTCGACGTGCGATGCGCAAGCCTGGCAGCAAGTCTATTCGCGGAAGGTAAGAATCTCCGGCAGATGGACAAACGGGGAGCGCGGAAGTGATTAAGGGCAGACTCCTTGATCGTTGCCACGGCGGTCGTGCATGGGACACGGATACTGTACAGCGCCGATGCCGACTGCAGGAAACTGGCCAACAAGGTTCCCCGTCTCCAGGTTGAGGATCTTCCATCGATGCCGTCGAATCTGTTCGGCTACAGGGGCAAAGATGGATAGCCGTTCGCTCGTCCAGGACATCCTGGCGACGGTGAGCCCCCCGATGCTCCGTCGGCGTCCCGCCGCCGGAAATCGCCTTACTGCGAGTTCGTTCCCCCATCGCTGCGCGAACCGTGCCGGGGCCGTTTCGAGCGGATTCTCCCAGATCGACTTCGCCGACCGGCCAAGCGGCTGTAGTAGCGCCCCAGGCAGGCCTCCTACCGACTGTACCATCAGCTAACCTCTTGCGTATAAGCATGTTGAAGCGCGTCATCGATACCTATCGACCACCAGACCGACGGTGGTGGACGCTCCGTGACGCAGCAGCACGCGCGATGCATGCAGCGTCCGGGTGCTTTCGGGCCACCGCGCCGCGTGGTGGCCGCCGGTTGGCCACGTCTTTGTCGACGAAATGCAGCGAGGCTTGGCGTAACTTCGCCGGCTGGGAAACATCTGTTACATGGAGCGGGGGATGTGCGACAATAGCCGGGAACACCGAGACTGTCGGCGCCGGGCCCCGGCGAAGACCGGGCAACCCCGGGGAGGAGGCTTGCGTGCTGAAGACGACAACCCCCAACGCCAACGTGGTCGATGAAGAGGTGCGGGCCGCCGCCGAACTGCACCAGCAGTACCACCGCATGACCGAGCAACTGGGCCGGGTCATCGTGGGCATGACCGACGTGATCGAGCAGTTGTTCATCGCGATGGTCTGCCGGGGGCACTGCATCCTGGAAGGGGCGCCGGGGCTGGCCAAGACCCTGCTGGTCTCGCAGGTGGCCTCGCTGCTGGGACTGTCGTTTCGGCGGATTCAGTTCACCCCCGACCTGATGCCCGCGGACATCACCGGCACCGACGTCCTCGAAGAGGACCACACGACCGGTCGGCGGGTGTTCCGATTCGTCAAGGGGCCGCTCTTCGCGAACATCATCCTGGCCGATGAGATCAACCGCACGCCGCCCAAGACGCAGAGCGCCCTGCTGGAGGCCATGCAGGAGCGCCAAATGACCATCGGCGGCGAGACGTACAAGCTGCCCGCGCCGTTCTTCGTCCTGGCCACGCAGAACCCCATCGAGCAGGAGGGGACCTACCCGCTGCCCGAGGCCCAGCTTGACCGGTTCATGTTCAAGATCAAGGTGGACTACCCGTCGGAGGAACACGAACTCGACATCGTCAAGCGGGCCACGACGGGCTACACGTTCGCGACGGCCGAGGTTCTATCGCGCGACTCCGTGGAGCGGCTGCAGGCGATCGTGCGTCGCGTGCCGGTGGCGGAGCACGTGTACCGGACCGCGATCCGGATGGTGCGGCTGACGCGGCCGGCGGGCGACGGCCACGCGGACTTCATAAAGGAAATGGTGAACTGGGGCGCGGGGCCGCGGGCCAGCATCTATCTGCTGCTGGCGGCCAAGGCCCGGGCGATCCTGCACGGGCGGTACCACGCGACGACCGAGGACCTGGTGGCCATGTCGGCCCCGGTGCTGCGCCACCGCGTGATCCCGACGTTCAACGCCGAGGCCGCCGGCCAGACCACCGACGACATCGTCCGCCGCGTCGTGAAGACCGCCTTGGCCGGCGGCGACGGCCGACCCCTCGCCCGCTGAGTCCGCCTCCGCCCGGTCGCTATGGGGAGCACGATCCGTCATGGCCAACGGCCGCCCGGCGTTAGACCTGCTCGACCCCGCGGTGCTGCTGAAGATCGGCCCGCTGGACGTTGTCGCCACCCGCATTGTCGAGGGCTACCTGGCGGGCCGGCACCGCTCACCCTTCAAGGGTGGGTGCGTCGAGTTCGCCGAGCACCGGCCCTACAGCGCGGGCGACGAGATCCGCCTCGTCGACTGGCGGGCGTTTGCCCGACGCGACCGCTACTACATCAAGCAGTTCCAGGAAGAAACCAACCTTCAGGCGGCGCTGGTGCTGGATGCCAGCGGATCGATGGCCTTCGGTGCGTCGACGGTCAGCAAGTTCCGCTATGCCCAGGTAGCCTGCGCGTGCCTGGCCCGACTGCTGATCCAGCAGGGCGACGCGGTCGGACTGGCGACGTTTGACACCCGGGTGCGCCACCATGTCCCGGCCCGATCCGCCGCCGGCCACGTCCGGGCCCTGCTCGATGCTCTCGAGCGAACCTCGCCCGGCGGAGAGACCTCGCTGGCCGACATTCTGCACGAGCTGGCCCGGCGGTTCAGCCGGCGCGGACTGATGATCATCGCTTCGGATTGTTTCGAGGACGTGGACACGCTGGTCCGGGGTCTGCGTCATCTGCGAGCCCGCGGGCACGACCTGTTGCTGCTGCACGTGATGGCCCCCGAGGAACTGTCGTTCGCGTTCGACCGTTGGTCGCGATTCAAGTGTCTGGAATCCGGTACGACGCTCGATCTCGACCCCGCCGCCATCCGCCGCAAGTACCTGGGGCGGGTGCGGGCGTTCCTCGAGCAACTGCGGAAGGGTTGCGGC
>JACQVT010000322.1 GCA_016209665.1 Planctomycetota bacterium
GCACGTACCAGTCCTGGATGCTCCGCAGCTCCATCAGGTCGAACCCGCCTGCGGAACCCTCCAGCGTGTACCAGTACACCTGCCCCAGTCCCGTGGCGTCCGGGCCGAGGTTGGCGGTCACGCCCGGGGGAAGGTATTGCTGGGCGATGTTCAACTTTTCCAGCAGCCGCGACCGGCACCAGTAGAAGTCGTACTTCTCGTCGAAGATGACGTAGATCACCGAGAAGCCGAACATCGAGTACGACCGGATGGTCTTGAAGCCCGGCGTGCCCTGCAGGGCCGTGGTCAATGGATACGTGACCTGGTCTTCCACGTCCTGGGGCGAACGACCCATCCACTCGGTGAACACCACCTGCTGGTTCTCGCCGATGTCCGGGATGGCGTCGACGGGAATCGGGTCGCGGGGGATGACCTCGCGCTGGGTCTCGAAGGGCATGACCCGCACGCCCCACAACACGATGAAAGCGATCAGCAGGAAGACAATCAGCTTGTTTTCCAGGCAGAACCGGATGACCCGGTCCACCAGCCCCCTTGGCTGCTGGGGTTGGGGTGCGGTCGAACTCATTGAGGCTTGCCCCCCTCACCGTCGCGCTCGATCGTGCCGCGGACCTCGCCGCAGCGAAGCATCTTCTTGCCGAAGTACGGGTTGTTGACCGTTTCGCCGACTTGCAGCCAGCTTGCCCCTTTATCGTCGAACGCCATCGGGCAGAACACCTTGACGACGGCGTGCGGCCGATCATGTCCGAACGTCCGGAGGTACGCTTCGACCGCGCCGCTCAGCGTGGGCAGACCGTCCCGCAGTGCCGCAATCGAAGTCTGGTCGGGTGCCGGCAGCGCCGCCCGGATGGCTTGGACCCGCTCCTTGAACAGGTCCACCGCTTCGCCCGTCAGGCCGTGGGGCTCGGCCGACTGTAATCCTCGCCGCAGGTCGTTCGCCGCCGCGGCCGCCTTGCCGGCATCTTCGCCGGCCAGCGCCGCCGTCAATGCCAGATACGCCTCGACCACCGGCGCCAGGTGCTGGTGGTACATTGCCCCTTCCACGTATCCGGACGCCTTCGGCGCCTCGGCCGGCTCCATTTCGGCCGTCGTCGCCTCGGGTGCAGTGGCCGTCGCCGGCTGCATCATGCTCGGCTTGGCCTGGATCTGCAGGGCCGAGTCGATCATCAGCGCTCCTCGCGTCACCACGCGCTCGCCCTCGGTCAGCCCCGAATCGACGATGTAGTAGTCACCCACCCGCGGCCCCAGGTCGACCACCCGGCCCTCATAGCTGGGCTGATCGTCCTTCATCGTTTCGACGTACACCACCGCCCGCGTGCCCGTCAGCAGCACCGCCGCCTGGGGCACCGCCAGGGCCGGCGGAACGGGCTCGTCGCTGACGGGTTGACCCAGTGCTTCCACCTTCTCGGCCGGCTCCAGGTCCATGCCGCACTTGTCGCACTTGCCCGGCCCATCCTGGACGACCTCCAGGTGCATCGGGCAGACCCACTTGCCGGCCAGGCTGTTGCTCGCCACGACTCCTCGTTCGCCGACCTCCACCTTGACCCGGGCCCGCACGAACATCTCCGGCCGCAACCGCAGATCGGGGTTCGCCACCACCAGCCGCACCCGCACCGTCCGCGTGCTGGCGTTCAGCACCGGGTCGACGTACGACACCCGCCCCTTGAACGCCTGGCCCAGGAATGCTTCGGCCTCGAACTCGACCTCCTGTCCCGCCCGGATGAAGCCGACGTCCAGCTCGTAGGCATCCAACAGAACCCACACGCTCCGCAGGTCCGCCAGCGTGAAGATCCGCGTGCCGGTGTCCACGTACATGCCCGTATAGCCCTGCCGTTCGAGGACCCACCCCGTCAGCGGGGCGTCGATCCGCATGTGGTCGCTCGGCTGGCGCGTCTCGGCCAACGCCTCGATCTGGTCCCGCGGGATGCCCCATAGCTCGAGCTTGCGCCGCGCCAACTGCGAGAGCGTGCCCGCCGACGCCGCCCCGAGATCGGACTCCCCGGCCGGCCGCGTCCGTGTTTGTTCGACGGCGTCCAGCGCTACCAGATACTCCCGCTGCGCCACCAGCAGTTCCGGGCTGTAGATCTCCGCCAGGTGGTCGCCCTTGCGGACCATGATCCCGGTGTAGTCCACGTACAGCCGGTCCAGGCGTCCCGCGATGTAGGAGCTGATGTAGGTGATGAGTGTCTCGTCGGGGGCCACTTTGCCCACCATGCGAATCTCGTGGGCCAGCTTTCGACGCTCGACGGATGACGTTTCCACCCGGGCCAGCTCCCGGGCCCGCTTCGATAGCGTCAGACGCGGCGCATCCTCGTCCTCGGCATCTCCCGCTCGCACCGGGATCAGATCCATGAAGCAGATGGGGCACTGACC
>JACQVT010000323.1 GCA_016209665.1 Planctomycetota bacterium
CTCGTCGGCGTGAGCTGTACATGGTCCTGTCGCGGTAGGGCTTTCTGACCCCAAACTCGCGGGCCAGCATAAAGGCGCTGCGCCGCCGGGGCTAAGAGGCTTTCCTCCGCCGGATCGCGGCCAGCCCGGCGAGGGCCAGCAGGCTCAGGCCCGCCGGCTCGGGGACCGGATCGCTGTACTGGTACACTTGGGCGTTGGTCGCGCCGATGAAGAGCTGATCACCCAGGATGGCGAGGCTACGAGAGGTGATGGGGGCGGTGGCGAGAGTGTGCCACTCGACCAGATTGTCAGTCCATTTCACCACCACGCCCTGGAGCTGGACCCAGCTTCCCGGAATGAGGACGAACTCGGGGATCAGCCCATACATCCTGTCGCCGACAATCTTGTAGTCGTAGAACTGGTCCAGGAGGGTCCCATTGGCAATGGACGAGGCGGACGTGCCGTCGAACCTGTACATCTTCGACGGGGTCCCAGCGCCCTGGAAGCTCTGATAGATCAGGGAGCCCGCGAACGTGCCGGCGTTGGCCATGTATCCACCGCCGGGCGTCAGGTCCGGGCCGTCGAACCAGGCTGTTCCGTCGAAGACGCGCGACTTGCTCGCCTCGGCATCCACGTTCACGTAGAGCCGGTTGTCCAAGACGCCCATGCCGTAGATACGGACGAAGGAGTACCCGCCGCTGGGAGTCACGCTCAGCGAGGTGCCCCAGGTCGTACCGTTGTCGGTGCTGCGCCACACCATGGCGTTGTTGTTCTGGGCCCCGGCCATCCACAGGCTCCCGCCATAATCCGCGATATCGAATATGTGGACGGCCGCCACCGGGGCCTTGTGCTGCCAGGTCTCGCTCGCGCCGCTGGCCGTGCCGACGGCGTACCCGCCGCTCTGGCTGGTCGTGGGGTCGATGTCCGGGGCGTACAGTTTGCCGCCAATCTGCCGGAATTGATAGATGGCCTCGGTTGGGCTGTTCAGCAGCCGGGGGCCGAAGGTGTTGGTGGCGGGGTCAAAGGCCCTGATGCCGATGGGGCCGGTGTTGGTGTCGTAGTCGCCGAAGCCTGCGTAGATCTTGCCGTTGAAGGCCGACAGAGCGGCCAGCACCTTGCCGATCGAGGTGGGTTGGGCTGCGGCGTCCGGATGGGTTCCTACCAGGTCGAACGTCCCTTCGGCATGCAGGGGGCCGGCGAGGTAGAGTAACACTCCCAGAACGACGGCAGACTCGGCGCTCTGTCTCATGGAGGCTGCTTCCTTCACTGCTCCTTTTGCCGCCCGGGCAGCGGCATGCTTCCAGGCACGCCTTGAACCGCTCAAGATATCGCGCCGGGCAGGCCTCGACAAGCTGGTTCCTGATCCATCAACGGAGGTGCCGCCGCGATTATCCGCCGCCGCCCCGCGAAGGCCTGGCCAAGCCTGCGCGCGGACCCAACTGTCCCACTGCAAAGCCCGGGCTAAGCGGCGACGTAGGTACGAACCTCGACGGCGATGCCCGCTTGCGCCGCTCGCTCTGCTTCCTCGAGCAGTCGGGTGGTCGTCCGGGCATCAACGTACTGCTCGCCGCAGTTCTCACACACCTCGGCAGGGACGGACTTGAATACCACCGTGAGCCCGTGCCGCTCAAGCGTCACGCTGGCCGTGCCCCAGTTTCGTTTCGCCATGTCTGCAAATGACGCACTTCATCGCTTCACTCTCCGGCGAAAGGACTCGTCCCAGCGCAACGGATCCGGCTCGTACACAGTTATTATAACAGACTCGGTGGCGGCAGTATTGTCAGCAACTACCACATGGGTCGGCTTCCAACCCATCCGAGGACGAGCCGGCTGCGGTAGGGCATCGCCGCCGGCGGCGCCCACAACGTCTTGACGTTAGGCCCAGGCGTTAGGTGCACCAGCAGTTGGGACGATTACGTCTTTATGCCGTGACTGAGTTATCTTCACTTGCCTGATTCCTTCGCCGGCGGCCCAGCGGTGCAGAACTCGTCGGGATGAGCCCGAATGTACCCGGCGAGCTTGTTGTAGAACTCCCGGCCTTCGCCATACACTCCGTAGAACCTCTCGTTCAAGTCTTCGAGTCTCTGCAGCACGTCCCGTTGCTGTTCAGAAACATCGCCGTACGGGTCCTCGGGCAGCAGCCGCATACGGTCGCGGCGTGTTTTCGGAAGCACGCCGCCGGGAAAAGTCGCAATCGCCTGCCTCAGCAGGTCGGCGTACTCAGAAGCGCGGATCCTCTCAAAACCCCGCAGTGCCTTAGTGGGCAAATCGGCGGGTGTGTTCCAGAAGTACTGCCAGAAGCCCCCATTCAACACTTCGCGCTCGACCCAGGTCACAGCGTAGATGTAAAGTTGTCCCAGTGTCACGCTGGCCCACTCCCGTGGACGCTCTGCCGCCTTATCCGACCCCGTAGGCAGCATCCAGATAGGTTCGATTGCGGCCCATGCCAAGGCGGCATCGTCCAAACCAAGCGCCTTGTTGTCGATAAGATAGTGGTTCTTCTTCCTCCAGAGCATCACGAACCTCTCTGAGAAGTGACGTGTTCGATGCACGTTCAACGGAATCCGGTGCGTGTGACATAATGGAATGGCACTCCGACCGCTAAGGACACTAACCGAGTTTAACCAGCCGAGTCCAGACGAACCGGGATCGGCGAGAGATACCGAGGGACAGAGATAGCGAGGCACGGTCACTTCCTTTGCTCCACCGACCGGCATGCCAACTGATGCCGGCGGGCATTGGAAGCACCCGGACGTGGTCGTGTGAGCCTGATGGCCCGTACATTTGCCTTATTTACGGCACTCTGATAGACTGCCCACCATGCTTTCACGTCTTCACTCCGTGGCACTGGCCGGTATCGAGGCGCTGGGTTGCGAGGTCGAGGTGGATGTTGCCTCGCGCGGGTTCGCCAACGCGGCCATCGTCGGCCTGCCGGATACGGCCGTGAAGGAGAGCCTCGAACGCGTGCGGTCCGCCCTTCGCAACAGCGGCTTCGAGTGGCCCAAGTACAAGACGGTCGTCAACCTCGCCCCCGCCGACATCAAGAAGGAGGGCCCGGCGTTCGACCTGCCCATCGCCCTGGGCATGATCTACGCCGGCGGCGAGGGTACGCCGGATCGGGCGGCCGAGTATCTCATCGCCGGCGAGCTGGCCCTCGATGGCCGCGTGCGGCCCATCAAGGGCGCCCTTTGCATGGCCATGCTCGCCCGCGACCAGAGGCTCACCGGTGTGATCCTGCCCCGCGACAACGCCCCCGAGGCGGCCGTCTGCGACGACGTGCAGGTGATCGGCATCGGCACGCTGGCCGAGGCCGTCGGCTTCCTCGACGACCGCCTGCCGCTGGAGCCCACCTGCGTTGACATCAACGAGGTCTTCAACCAGGCCAGCCAGTACGACGTCGACTTCAGCGAGGTCCGGGGCCAGGAGTCCGCCAAGCGAGCGTTGACCATTGCCGCCGCGGGTGCGCACAACCTGCTGCTCATCGGCCCGCCCGGCACCGGCAAGACGATGCTGAGCAAGCGGCTGCCCACGATCCTGCCGCCGCTGACGCTGGCCGAGTCGCTCGAAGCGACCCGCATCCACTCGGTCTCGGGCGAACTGCCCGCCGGCACCCCCCTGCTCGCTCGCCGGCCCGTCCGCTCGCCCCACCACTCTGCCAGCGGGCCGGCCATGGTCGGCGGGGGCACGGTGCCCAAGGCCGGCGAGGTGTCGCTGGCCCATCGCGGCCTGCTGTTCCTCGACGAGTTCCCGGAGTTCCCGCGGAGCATCCTGGAGACGCTCCGCCAGCCGCTGGAGGACGGTGTGGTCACCATCGCCCGGGCCCACGCCTCGATCTGCTTCCCGGCCGAGTTCATGCTCGTAGCCGCGATGAACCCCTGCCCCTGCGGCTACTTCACCGACCCCAACAAGCCGTGCAAGTGCTCGCCCCTCCAGATTGACAAATATCTGTCACGCATCAGTGGGCCCCTCATCGACCGCATCGACATTCACGTCGAGGTGCCGCCGGTCCCCTTCCGCGAGCTGCGGGGCAGCCGCGACGGCAGTGACAGCGCCACCCTCCGCGAGCAGGTCCTGCGGGCCCGCGACATTCAGAGGCAGCGCTTCGGCGATCACAGCACCACGCTCAACGGCCGCATGGGCACCCGCCTGCTCCGCAAGCACTGCGCCATCGACGACGCGGGCGAGCGACTCCTCAAGCAGGCCCTCACCGAGCTGGGCCTGTCCGCCCGGGCCCACGACAAGATCCTCCGCGTTGCCCGCACCATCGCCGACCTCGCCGCCGAGCCCCGCATCAAGCCCGACCACCTCAGCGAGGCCATCATGTACCGCCGCCTCGACCGGCAGTTGTGAAAGCGTCGTTCATGGCCGCCACAAAAAGCACAAAAAGCCACGAAAAAATGAAATGGGATAATATCAACAAGTTGTGCGACATCGTCCGTGAGACCAGCTTTGCCATCCACCGCTATCACCGAAACGGACATCTGGAAAAGATCTACGAGAACGCCCTGGTGAACCGTCTGCGTAAGCGGGGGCTCAAGGTCGAGCAGCAGTTCCCACTTTGTGTCTACGATGAGGATGGTACTGTGCTCGGGGATTACTACGCCGATCTGTTTGTCGAGGACTGCCTGATCGTGGAAACCAAGGCCTGTAAGTCAGTCACGAATGAGCACGTTGCCCAGTTGCTGGGCTCTCTCAAATCGTCCAGAATGGAAACGGGACTGCTCATCAACCTCGGCTCGCCAAGGTTGTACGTGAAGAAATACCTCATGACGGACCAGGAGAAGTGACTTTTTCGTGGCTTTTAGTGTTTTTTGTGGCTATTCCACTTCAGACCGTAACCAGGGGCTTCCGGTCCCCAGGCGATTCGCCTCGGCCTTCGGCTACGGCCGGCATCGCCGCGGTGGTATAGTCACACGGAGCCCAGCGTAAGGGTTGTGCATGGGAACGGCAGGCTATATCTCAACGGTGGTACTGTTCCTTCTCGGCGGGGTCATCCTCGGCATGGTTCTCGCGGGCAAGAAGGAGGCCGTGATCTTCCGCGGCAGGCGAACGGCAGGACGGGCGGGCGGCAACGTACTCGCGTCTCAACTCATTCGCCAGCACTTCCATCCGGCCGAGCCGGAATCGCTGGAGATCTCCGAGCGGGTGTTCCCCATCCGCGTCCGCCCCGACCTGCAGCGAGTCCTCGACCGGTTGACGACCGGGGACAATGCCAGCGGGCGGTTCTTTGCCGTCCATAGGCCTCACCAGTATGAGAGCATTGGATTCACGGGCCTCATCATTCGCGACGATCGACCCGCGATCATCGTGCCGCCGAAGTACGAAGAGGTCGATGTCGGGGAGGATGAGCCGGTCCGGTGCCTGCAGAATGGCGTGTGGCTCCTGGAACGGATCGGAACCCGGTATGCGGTCCTGTGTGAACCCGCCCAACGGTTCCACCAAGTCTCGGGTGTTCGGTTCCAGATCGCCACCACCGTCGACGCGACAAGCCCCGCCATCGTGGAGGCCTTCTTCAACGAGTTGGAGCAAGCCGTCCGCCGGGCACATTCGTACCGCGGCAAGATCCTGTCGCTGACAGAGTCGCAACCGTACTCCGGCCTGTCCTCGGGCATCATGGTCCATCGGCTCCGCCGGGTCGACCGTGAGCAGGTCATTCTGCCGTCGGCCACACTGGCACTGCTGGACCGCAACGTCATCGACTTCGCCCGGCGGCGGGCCGAACTGACCCGGTTCGGGCAGTCCATCAAGAAGGGGCTCTTGCTCTATGGCCCGCCCGGCACCGGCAA
>JACQVT010000302.1 GCA_016209665.1 Planctomycetota bacterium
GCTGTGGACCAGGCCGGCCGCATGGGCCGCCTCCAGGGCCGACAGAATGCCCATCATGATCGGCAACACCGTCGCCACCGGCAGACCGCCCGGGTGGGCGTCGATCACCTGCCGCAGCGACGGCCCGTCCACGAACTCCATGATCAGGTACGCCGGATCGCCGTAGGGGTCCAGGTCCAGCGCCCGCACGATGTTCGGATGGCGAAGCCCGTGGATGGCCACCCCGTCGCGCTGGAGATAGCGCACGTATTGCGGATCGGTGGGAATCTTCACCGCCACCACGTCGCCGAACACGTGATGGTGGGCCTTGAAGACCTCGCTGAAGGCACCGGCCCCGACCCGCTCATCGAGGAGGTAGTTGTTGATCCGGTCGCCGGCTTGCGGTCGGTTCATGGTGAGATCCTGTCGAATCCAGCGACAACAGGCCCGGAGCCTACAACGAGTCTTCGGCCCGGTCAGCCACGAACTCGCACACCACAAAATTATAAACGGCGGCGCACAGGAAACCAAGAATCAGGATCGCCGTCTGCCAGGTGTTTCCCAGCCTCCCGCCCGTCAGATACAGCGCGAACGCCACGTCCAGCACGAGGTAGGCGGCGAGCATCAGCGCGCTGGCGAGATTGCTGTCCGCCCGGACCACACGCTGGGGGACAAAGAACGTCGCCCAGGGCAGAACGGCGATAAGTCCCATCCAGATCAGCCCGCCGCGGACCGCCGTCCAGATCGCCGCCCGCTCCTCGACCGGCAGGCGGTAGTACCAGATCACGACCACCGCCGACGTCACCGCCAGCACGGCCGTCAGCACCTTCCCGCCCACGTACTTGGCCACCACAGGCAGCATACCGGGCCATTCTACCCTCGACGGGCCGGTCCCGCGCCTTGCGTGTGCCCGGCCCCGGCCCGGACCGGGGCTGCCGGATTCCCACCCCAACCCTACCGTATGGCGGGGCCGGCTGCCATTCCAAATCGCAGGAATCTTTGGAATCGCGGGGACGTTCGGCGGGCGCCCCTTGTGTCTCGAGCCGGGAGCAGGTTCAACACGCCACGCCGGCGGCGATGGTGCGGTTTCGGCCGGCGGTCTTGGCCTTGTACAAGGCGACGTCCGCCTCATGGATGAGGGCCTCGGCGGACCGGGCCCGGGTCACGCGCAGGCTGGCAATCCCGATGCTCAGCGTGGCGGGGATCTGCGGCCTCTTCTGGCGAGCGGTCTCCAGGAAGCGGTTCGTGATGCGGTCGGCGACGTGCACCGCGGCGGCGGCCGACGTCCGCGGCAGCAGGAGGATGAACTCGTCCCCGCCGAAGCGGGCGGCCACGTCCGCGTCACGGAGTTCCTGGCGGATGCACTGAGCGGCCAGCGTCAGCACCTCGTCTCCGGCGCGGTGCCCGAAGCGGTCGTTGATCTCCTTGAAGTGGTCCAGGTCAAACATCAGGCAGGTCAAATCGGCGTCGTAGCGTTCCGACGCCGCGAACTCCCGCGCGATCACGTCGCTGAAGTATCGGCGGTTGTACACGCCGGTCAGGGCGTCGCGGGCGGCCAGGTCCTCGAGCTGGTGCGTCCGCTGCTGGACCCGCTCCTCGAGTTCGGCGTTGAGCCTGAGCATCTCGAACTGAGCGCCGGCGAGGCGTTCGGCCATGTTGTTGAACGCGTGGGCCAGGTCCCCGATCTCGTTGTGCAGGGCCACCTTCGCCCGGGCGTCCATCACCCCGCTGGCCAGTTGCTGGGCCGTCCGCGACAGCTCGTTGAGCGGGGCGACCACCTTGCGCAGCGTGACCAGGCTGCACAGGGCCACGAGCAGGAGCAGGCCCACCGAGATGCCGCGGAGCCGCCCGCTCATCCGCAGGAGCTGGGCCTGCACGTCGCTGACATCGGTGGCCAGCCGCACGTAGCCGACCACCGCCCGCGAGGTGCGCTGCTGCCCGGGGATCTGGCTCTCCGCGAACACCGGCACCGTGACGTCCATGTACGACACGTTCGAGACCGGATGGTGAGACAAGCGGGGCTCGCCCAGGCTGGCGACCTTGAGGACCTTGCCGCCGTCGACGGTGGCCGCGGCCAGCAGCCCCTGGACGGCCTCGCCGCTGGCCAGAATGCGGCGTTGCGGGTCGGCGATGGCCAGGTAGGCGACTCCTCGCGTCCACAGCGACTCGTTGACCGTTCGTACCAGCCCCTCGGTATCGTTGGCGGTCACCAGCCGCGCCACTCCGCTGGCGAGCGATCCCGCCCACTGCCGGGTGTGATGCATCGAACTCTCGTGCAGGGCATCGCTGCTCAGCCGCAGGCTCAGGCTCATCCCGACGATCGTCACCACCAGGACCAGCAGGATGACCAGCAGCGACGCCTTGAACTGGAGGCTGTTCAGCGCCTTGCGCCAGGGAACCAGCCACCGCCGGAAGCTATCGGACCTCACAACTCGTGCTATACCGTTCATGCGCAGCCTTGCCGCAACGTCGGTCTCACCACTGCTGAAACATACGATTCAGCCGCCGGCTGGGGCAAAAACCTCCCCCGCGCTGCGCATGGGGTTCCGGTCGAGGCCGCGCCGGGGGGCCTACTGGGCATTATCGGGTCCGAATCGACGAGTTATCACCATGAACTGTCTGATGAGGTGAATCGAGCCGCCCTGGTGTCCGCGGCCGGGCCGATCGCGGGGATTATCGGACAATCGCTCAGCCAAGACGAGGCGGGGGTCGCGCATGTCGCCACCGGGTCGAGGCCGGCCAGGCGAGCCGGGCGGTCCTCCGCCCCGTGGACCCCGGCGCGAGCCTACACCCGCTCGCCGTCAGACGCGAGGGTCTCCGACTGACCCGGACACTACCGGCGGTGCTTCTTGCGGCGCTTGCGTTTGTCCCTCTGGGTTTCGTGGCGCTTCTTGACCGTGCTGCCGGCTTTGAACCTGGGCATGATCCCCCCGGCGGCCAGCTTGGCGAACTGGCTCATCGAGCGCATCCGGTCCATGAGCGACATTCTGCTCATGACCTTCATCATGTCGCGGACCTGGCCGAAGCTCTTGATCAGGCCGGACACGTCCTTGACGTCGGTGCCGCTGCCGCGGGCGATCCGCCGGCGTCGCGACGCCTCCACGATGTCGGGGTTCTGGCGCTCCCTGGGCGTCATCGAGTGGATGATGGCCTCGAACCGGTCGATCTCGTCGTCGTCCATGTCGAGGTTGGCCATCTCGGTCGACATGCCCGGCACCATCTTCATGAGGTCCTTCATGGACCCCATCTGCTTCATCTTCCGGAGCTGGCCGAGGAAGTCCTCCAGGTTCAGGCCGCTGGCCATCTTCTTCTGGAGCTTCTCGGCCTCCTGGGCGTCGTACTGCTGCTGGGCCTTCTCGACCAGCGTGACCACGTCGCCCATGCCCAGGATTCGGCCGGCGATGCGGTCGGCGTGGAACTCCTCGAGGGCGTCGAGCTTCTCGCCGATGCCGATGAACTTGATCGGCTTGCCGGTGATGGTCTTGGCGGACAGGGCCGCTCCGCCGCGGGTATCGGAATCGAACTTGGTGAGGATCAGCCCGTCCAGCTCCAGCCGCTCGTTGAAGTGCTTGGCGGTGTTGACGGCGTCCTGGCCGGTCATCGCGTCGATGACCAGGTAGATCTGATGCGGCTGCGTGGTCTGAGCGATCTGGGCGACCTCGGCCATCAACTCCTCGTCAATGGCGAGGCGGCCGGCGGTGTCGAGGACCACGACGTCGCGGTCGGTCTTGCGAGCGTGCAGGACGCCGTTGCGGCAGACCTTGATGGGGTTCTGGTGCCCGCGTTCGACGTAGACCGGCGCGCCCACCTGCCCGCCGACGACCTCGAGTTGGTCGATGGCCGCCGGGCGCTTGAGGTCGGCCGCCACCAGCAGCGGCCGCTTGCCCTTGGCCATCATGTACTTGGCCAGCTTGCCGCAGGTGGTGGTCTTGCCCGAGCCCTGGAGCCCGGCCATGAGGATGACGGTCGGGCCCTGGGGGTTGTTGCGTATGCGCGTGTCCGCCGCCGGGCCCATGAGCCGGACCAGCTCGTCGTGGACGATCTTGACCAGGACTTGGTCGGGGTGCAGCGTCTGGATGACCTGTGCGCCCAGGGCCTTCTGCAGGCAGTCGTCGCAGAACTTCTTGACGACCTGGACGTGGACGTCGGCTTCGAGCAGGGCGGTTCGGAC
>JACQVT010000314.1 GCA_016209665.1 Planctomycetota bacterium
CCGCCCAGTCGATCGGCGAGCCGGGCACGCAGTTGACGATGCGGACGTTCCACACCGGCGGCGTCGCGACGCGGGCCGTGGTCGAGAACAAAATCGACAGCATCCAGGGCGGTACGATCAAGTTCTTCGAACTCAATGCCGTGCCCGTCCCGGCGGTCGGGGACGTCCCCGCCCGCACGGTGTCCCTCAAGCGCAACGGCGAGATCGCGATCCTCGATCCCAAGGGCCGCGAACTCGAACGCTACAAGGTGCCCTACGGTGCTGACATCCACGACCAGGAAGCACAGGAGATCGCCCCGCGGACGACGCTGGCGAGCTGGGATCCGCACCTGACGCCGCTGCTGGCCGAGGTCGCGGGTTTCGTGCGCTTCCACGATATCGCCGAGGGCGAGACCGTCCGCCTCGAACAGGAGCGGGCGGGAGCCAAGTACATCGTCATCGAGCACAAGGGCGAGAAGCACCCGCAGATCATCATCGAGGACAAGGACGGCAACGTGCTCGACTACCACTACCTGCCGGCCAAGGCCCGGATCGAGGTCGCCGAGGGCGACCAGATCGTGCCGGGCGTGCTGCTCGCCCGTCAGCCGCGAGCCATGGCGGGCACGCAGGACATCACCGGCGGTCTGCCGCGGGTCACCGAAATCTTCGAGGCCCGCAAGCCCAAGGAGCCGTCGGTCATGGCCGAGATCTCCGGCCGGGTCGAAATTCGCGCCGATAAGCGGCGCGGCAAGATGACCATCATCGTCACGTCGGAAGGCGGCATGGAGAAGGAGCACCACGTCCCGCAGGACAAGCAACTGCTGGTTCACGCCGGTGACTATGTCGAGGCGGGCGACCCGCTCGTCGAAGGGCCGCTGGTCCCGCACGACATCCTGCGGATCAAGGGCGAGGAGGCGCTGTACACCTACCTGCTGGCGGAGATCCAGGCGGTTTACCGCAGCCAGAACGTCTCGATCAACGACAAGCACCTGGAGATCATCCTGCGACAGATGCTCCGCAAGGTGCGGATCGAGAACCCGGGCGACGGCACCTTCCTGCCGACCGAGGTGGTCGACAAGTTCCGGTTCCGCTCGGAGAACGAGCGTCTGGCCCACAGTGTGAAGATCAAGGATCCGGGCGACAGCAAGCTCGCCGCGGCGGGCGTGCTGCCCAAGGTCGAGTTTGACGCCTTGGTCGCCAAGATCGAGGAGGAAGGCGGTACCCCGCCGACCAAGGACCGCAGGCCGCGGCCGGCCGTGGGCCGTACGCTGCTGCTGGGCATTACCAAGGCGTCGCTGCAGAGCGAGTCCTTCATCTCGGCCGCCAGCTTCCAGGAGACGACGAAGGTTCTGACGGAAGCGGCGATTACCGGGGCGACCGATTATCTGCTCGGCCTCAAGGAGAACGTCATCCTGGGCCACCTGATCCCGGCGGGCACGGCGTTCAAACCCTACCTGGGCCTGCGGGTTCGCCATCTGGCCGAGCCGGTGCCCGAAAAGGAGGTGGCCCCGGCCGAGGCCCACGAGATGATGCAGCAGGCGGTGAGTGCCGCCGCCGATCTGGCGGGCACGGCCACGCCCCTGGGCGGCGGGTCCCTGGGAACCTCCACCGTCACTCCGCTCCCGGCCGCCGAACCGGCTGGGGATCCATAAACACCGCTATCGGAAGGACTTAACGATAGCCAGGGCCCCGAGTGCGACCGGTCGCGGTCCCCGTTCGGGCTTACGTGTGGAGTGTCCGGCGGGGTGGGTGACATCCTGGGTGGGGATGAGGCGGTGGGTATGTCAGAGCCCGGAGCGCCAGCGACGGGTAGGTTCGACCCACTCGCTTGCGCTCGGACCTCTGACGCATCCCGCCCGTTCTGTCACGCACCGCCGGAGGCGCGGTCTGGCAATGCTTGGACTGCATCAGTATACTGACCGGTTTGCGTTTGAGGCTGGCCGCTGCGGGGTCGGCTGGGACAACGACAGAGGAAGCTAATGCCTACGATCAACCAACTGGTTCGGCGCGGTCGCGTTCAACAGAAGAGCAAGTCCAAGGTCCGTGACCTGGCAGCCTCGCCGCAGAAGCGCGGCGTGTGCCTCATCGTCCGCACCCAGACGCCCAAGAAGCCGAATTCCGCCCTCCGCAAGATCGCTCGTGTCCGCCTGACCAACGGCTAGGTAGTGTCGGCGTACATCCCGGGCATCGATCACAACATGCAAGAGCACTCGATCGTGCTCGTCCGCGGTGGGAGGGTCCGGGACCTGCCCGGCGTACGCTACCACGTGATCCGAGGCGCCCTGGACTGCGCGGGCGTGACCAACGACAAGGACGGCCGGGCCCGCAACCGCAGCCGCAGCAAGTACGGCGTCAAGAAGAAAAAATAGCGTCGCTTCGCCCACGCGGCTCGATTCCAACTTCTTCGGACGCGGCGGTAAGCTCGGATTCAGACGCAGGGATGGTCAGGGGATGCCGGCACACCTACCCATCGAACTCGAGATCCAGTGGAAGTGCTCGCATTGCGGCCATGCGTACGGACAGGCCCTGGCCGTCTGCACGCCCAACGGCGGCATGGAGCCCAAGCTGGTGGCGTCCGGCTCGCTGATCTGCCAGCACTGCGGGCAGATGGGGCCGATGCAGGTCGGCTGCGCGGTGGTCCTTGGATTGTCCGTGATGGCCGGTTCCGACGGTGCCATCCATCTGCCGCGGTCGGCCGAGCAGGACCGCAAGCCGCGCGAGTGGGCACTGACCGTCCGATATCCTTCCCGAAACTGATCTGTGACACCCTCGTGTTCCGCGGCTCCACCCCCCTTCCGGATCGGCCATGATGTTACATCTCCGAAGACCCGGCCGCTCTTGGGTATTCGAATGCCCCGCCCCCGCTCGCGAGGGGATGGTTGCTGATCGCCTCGCGCGACCGGCCTCTGCCGGGTGAAACGTGAATTTGCGGAACGAAGCCAAGAGCGTCAGTGTCAGATCAGCATTTAACGGCGACATCTGTAGCCTCCCTCTCCGCGTACCGCTACTCGAAACCAATAAAAGACTCCCGACCCCTTTTTCTTTCATGCCGGCCGGCGTCGTCCTTCCTCCACGATCATCCGTCTTTTGGCTCGCTGGAGGACCGCCGTGATGTCGCTTCCGATGATGCGGCGCAGCTCGTTGGCCTGCCACTCTTCCTCGGCTTCAGCGGTCACACCGCCTTTGGTGTACCACGCCACGGCGCGAAGGGCATCTTTCGAAGCGCTCTTGGCGGCCACCATTCCGTCGGAGAGGGCGGTATGAGATGCCGCGGTCTGCGCCGCCGCGTGGGCTGCGTCCCAGCCGGGTCGGCGGGGGGCCTCGTCGGCAGCGAGCTTGCCTGCCCGCCACGCTCCGGTCAGCTCGCTCCGGTCGATCTCACCTCGGGCGACCCGCTCGGCGGCCTCGATGGCTTGTCGGCTGCGACGGTCGTCCAGCAGCGGCCACAGCCGCCGCGCGCAGCAGGCGGCGAACGTCCGCAGCTTGGCGTCATCCGCGTACTCGAGCTGCTCCAGCGACCAGAGCATCCACTCGGGATGTGGGCACTCCTGCCACATCTCCTCGAGCGTCTTGTACTGGTCCGCCCAGATCACGGCCTCGGGACACGCCTGATGCCGCTCGAGCAGCTCCCG
>JACQVT010000324.1 GCA_016209665.1 Planctomycetota bacterium
ATCTACAAGCTGGCCATCGATTACGACGCCAAGGCGGAAGCGACCAAGGAGTTTTTCCAGACCGTGCAGAACAAACTGCACTGGGCGATTACCGGCAAGACGGCAGCGGAGATCATCGCTGAGCGAGCCGATGCCTCGCAGCCCAACATGGGGCTGACTGCCTGGAAGGGAGCCAAGGTGCGGCGGACCGACGTCACCGTGGCAAAGAACTATCTCAACAAGCAGGAAATGGATGAACTCAACCGGATCGTGGTGATGTACCTCGATTATGCCGAAGATCAGGCCCGGCGCCGCCAGCCGCTGCACATGAAGGATTGGCGGGAGAAACTGGACGCCTTCCTGCGGTTCAATGAACGGGAGATCCTCCAAAATGCAGGCAAAGTAGCGATGGAAGTGGCCCAGCGGCTCGCACTGGAGCAGTACGAGCGGTTCAACGAGCACAGGCTGGCAGCGGAAGCGGCCCAGGACGACGAGGAGTTCGACCGCATGGCCAAGCGGCTTGAGCAGAAGCCGGAGGAGGAGCAACCATGAGTATTGCCCAGACTGCTCCGATCAGCGGCCGGCTCAGCCTGCGTGCCCCGCAGCGGGAAGCCCTGGAGATTCTCGACCGGGTTTGCCAACTCGTGCAGTTTGAGAAGGACACCGATGTTGCCCAGGCGCTGGAGCGGATCAAGGCCGAGTTCCCCAGCGTTGAGGACTTCGAGCGCGAGTTCCCGTCGCTGTGCTTCGCCCTGGCCACCGGCGTCGGCAAGACCCGTCTCATGGGTGCATTCATCGCGTACCTGTACCAGGCCGAGGGCATCCGCCACTTCTTCGTGCTGGCCCCGAATCTGACCATCTACAACAAGCTGGTCGCCGACTTCACGCCCAACACGCCGAAGTACGTGTTCCAGGGATTGGCCGACTTCGCCATCAATCCGCCGGAGATCATCACCGGCGACAACTACGAGAGCGGCCGGGGCATCCGCAAGGGGGCGCTCTTTGCGACCGACGAGGTCCACGTCAACATCTTCAATATCTCGAAGATCAACTCGGAGGTCCGCGGCGGGAAGGCCCCGCGGATCAAGCGGCTGAGCGAGTACATCGGCGAGAGCTACTTCGAGTACCTGTCGAAGCTGGACGACCTGGTGCTGCTGATGGACGAATCGCACCGCTACCGGGCATCGGCCGGCGTGCGGGCGATCAACGAATTGCGGCCGATTCTGGGGTTGGAGTTGACGGCGACGCCGCAGGTCGAACGCGGCGCCCATGCCGAGCCGTTCAAGAACGTGATTTACAGCTATCCGCTGTCCGCCGCGTTGAACGACGGGTTCGTCAAGGAGCCGGCGGTCGCGACGCGCGAGAACTTCGACGCCCGCAATTACAACGAAGACGGGCTGGAACGGCTCAAGCTGGAGGACGGCATCCGCATTCATGAGGAAAGCAAGGTCCAGTTGCAGGTGTTCGCCAAGAACAACCAGCAGAAGACCGTGAAACCGTTTATGCTCGTCGTGGCCCAGCACACGGAGCACGCCAACGCACTGGTCCGGACCGTTGAGGGCGACGACTTCTTTGAAGGTCGATACAAGGGCCGGGTGATTACCGTCCACTCTGCCCAGACGGGCGAGGAGAAGGACGAGACAGTGCAGCAGTTACTCACTGTCGAGGACCCCGCGAATCCGGTCCAAATCGTGGTTCACGTCAACATGCTCAAGGAAGGCTGGGACGTGACGAACCTGTACACGATTGTGCCCCTGCGGGCGGCCAACTCCCGAACGCTGGTTGAACAGTCCATCGGGCGCGGGCTGCGGCTGCCGTACGGCAAGCGCACGGGCACGCCGGCGGTCGATCGGCTGACCATCGTGTCGCATGACCGGTTTCAGGAGATTATCGACGAGGCCAACAGGGCCGATTCGATCATTCGCACGGGCGTCGTCATCGGGCGGGACATCCCCGATCATCGCTCGCAGGTGATCGAGGTCCGGCCGGAGATTGAGAACCGGATTCTGGGCGGACCCTATGGGCCGGACGGCGAGTGGCAGCCCAGCCTGTTCGAGAATCCACGGGAGCAGGAGGCGGCCGAAGCCACGCTGCAGGTCATCCGCGACTTCGAGCGGCTGCCTCGCTCGGTCGATCTCCGCACCCCCGAGGTTCAGCAGCAGATCGTTGAACGCGTGGCGCTGGCGGTGCGGCCGGCGCAGGCCGACCTGCCCGGCATGGCGGAACCGGTGGATATTCCACGTGTCGTTGCCCAAACGGTTGACCTGCACATCGAGCTTTCCATCGACATTCCCCGCATCGTGGTGACACCCAAGGGGGAGGTCACCTGCCGATACAACGACTTCGACCTGGATGTCAACAGCATCAACTACCCGCCGGTGGATGCCCAAATCCTCATCCAGCACCTGCATGACCATGTCCAGTACCGGCTCATGAGCGGCGACGGCGTGGTTGAGGAGGATCGGCTGGAAGATTACCTGGTTCGCGGGCTCATCGACTTCGACGATATCAGCTACGACGATCACGCTGACCTGCTGTACAAGCTCGCGGGCCAGGTTGTCCGCCGTTTACAGTCCTACATGTCCGACCCGGAACAGGTGAAGAACGTCCTGCAGTACCATGCCCAGGCGCTGGTGAACCTCATCCATGCCCAGATGCAAGAGCATTACGAGGAAATCGCCGCGGGGTATGAGGCCCACGTCAGCAAGGGCTTCGACACGCTGCGGGTGAATGCCTACTCGATCCCGGCAGGCGAGCGAGTTTGCAGCTTCAGGACGCCGGTGGATGACCGTTTGTACATTCGCAGCATGCTCTTCGGTGGGTTCAAGAAGTGCCTATATCCGGGCCAGAAATTCGATTCAGACGCCGAGCGACGCTTCGCCGTGGTGCTCGAGAATGACGGCGAGGTCCTCAAGTGGTTCAAGCCTGGTCGCGGCGTCTTCCGGATTCACTACCACCACGACGCGGAGGCATACGAACCTGATTTCGTCGTCGAGACGGAAGCCGCGAAATATCTCTGCGAACCCAAACGGGCGAGCGAGATGACCGACGGGGACGTGCAGGCCAAAGCAGAGGCCGCGGCCACGTGGTGCCGCCACGCGACGGAACACGAAGGCAAGCACGGCGGAAAGCCGTGGTCGTACCTGCTGATTCCGCACGACGCCATCGCCGACAACAAGACCGTGCGGGGCCTTGCGGCGGCATTCACCTGTCAGCCCCAAACCTCGTGAGGGGTACTGATGCTCATGAGGATTTGCGCGGCGTGGGAAGATTGCCCGGCATGGCCGGGCGCAGGCGCGTCGAGAAGGCGCGTCAGTCGTTGTGCATGACGAACTGCTCGTAGAGCTGGGCGTAGCGGCCGTCGGCTTCGAGGAGGTCCCAGTGGGTGCCGCGTTCGATGATGCGGCCCTGGTCGACGACGAGGATGACGTCCGCCCGCTGGATGGTGCTGAGGCGGTGGGCGACGACGAACGTGGTTCGGCCGGCGAGGAGGCGTTCGAGAGATCGCTGGATGAGCAGCTCGGTGGCGGTGTCGACGCTGCTGGTGGCTTCGTCAAGCATGAGGATTCGCGGGTTGGCCAGGAACGCCCGCGTGAAGCAGATCAGTTGCCGCTGGCCCAGCGACATGTTCGCCCCCCGCTCGCCGACCTCGGTATCGAAGCCGTTGGCCAGCGAGGTGACGGCCTCGTGGGTGCCGAGGGCCCGGGCGGCCTCGACGACCTCCTCGACGGTGGCCTCGGGCCTGGCATAGCGGATGTTCTCCAGCACGCTGCCGGTGAACAGGTAGTTGCTCTGCAGGACCAGGCCCATCTGGCGATGCAGCGAGTCGCCGGTGACGTGGCGGATGTCGTGGCCGTCGATCAGGATGCGGCCCTGCTGCGGCTGGTAGAACCGGGCGAGCAGCGAGATGATGCTGGACTTGCCGCTGCCCGTCGCCCCGACGAGGGCGACCATCCGGCCCGGCTGGGCCTCGAAATCCACGTCGTGCAGGACGGGCCGGTCGGGCTTGTAGCCGAACGTGACGCGCTCGAACCGAACGTGGCCGGCCACGGCCGGCAAAGGGTGAGCGTCCGGATCGTCGGTCACCTCGGGCGCCAGGTCCAGCAGGTTGAAGACCCGCTCCGCCCCGGCCATGGCCATCATCAACTGGTTGTAGAAGTTGCCAAAGTTGATGATCGGGGCCATGAACCAGTCCCAGTACAGAAACGCCGTCACCACCGACCCCACGGTAATGTGGCCCGCCCCGCCGCCGGCGACCAGGTACCCGCCGTAGCACAGAATGATGACGCGGCCGGTGAACCCGACCAGCGTCAGCAGCGGCTGATACATGCCGTTGGCCCGGGCGGCCCGCACATTGTTGAAGGTGTTGACATCCTGCAGGCGGTCGAAGGTGTTCAGATTGAACAACTGCCGGTTGAACGCCGCCACCACCCGCACGCCGGTGATGTTCTCGGCGAGGTTGCTCGACACGCGGGTAAAGCCCTCGCGGGCGATCTGGTACAGCACGGCCGCCCGCTTGCGGTAGGCCCGGTTGAGCACGAACAGGATCGGCCCCAGCCAGACCACGGCCGCGAACAGCCGCGGCTCGGTGCTCAGCAGCATGCCGCCGGCCACGCACATCATCAGCGAGTTCTTCGCGACGATGTCGATGCCCCAGACGTTCACCTCGCGGAGGCTGCTCACGTCGCTGGTGCAGCGGCTGATGATGCGGCCGAGCTTGGTCTTGTCGTAGAAGCTCATCGACAGCTTCTGCAGGTGGCCGAACAACGCCCGCCGCAGGTCGAACTGCACCCGCTCGCCCGCGTTGGTCATGATGAGGATCGTCCAGCGATGAATCAGCAGGGCCGTGCCGGCCACGCACGCCCACAGCAGCACGATCATCCCCACGCGCCGGATGGCCTGGCCCTCGGTCACATCGGGGCCGAACTGGCCTGTCACGTAGCCCGTCGTCCAGTTGACGATCGCCCCGATGAACCGCGGCGACTGCATCTCGAGCAGAATCATCACCAAGCCGAGGGCAATGCCCAGGGCGTACCGCTTGCGATAGGGCTTGAGATACTGCCCGAGCCGTCGGATCAACCTGGCGTCGATCGGGCGATAGCGGGGTTCGCCCTCCTCGGTCAGCAGCTCCAGGGGCGATGGCCGCCCCCACCATCGCCGGATGCGACCGATCAACGATCTGTCCCCATCCGCAAGACAAACCGCGAGGTTTATCCCCGCGCACGCCTGCGCGGGGACAAGCCCCGCAGCTCGTTCCGGTTGTTGTGCCCGCGAGGCGCGATCGTCGCGGGTCGGACGGGTTCCGCTCATAGACCGTCCTCCTGGGCCACCGCGCCGCGGCTCCGGTAAAACTCGCGCATCCGGTCCATGTGGGACGTGTCGTCGTCGACTTCGGCGGTCGCGTCGCCATACAGTTGCAGGTTCACCACCTGGCGGTAGTGCCCCTCACGGGTCAGCAGTTCGTCGTGGGTGCCGATTTGGGCGACCCCGCCGTCCTCCAACACCACGACCATGTCCGCGCTCTTGACGGTGCTGATGCGGTGGGCGATGACGAACACCGTGCGGTCCTGCATGGTCAGCCGCATGGCCCGGCGGATGTCGTGCTCGGTCTCGGGGTCGATGGCCGCCGTCGCGTCGTCGAGGATCAGAATCCGCGGGTTCGACAGGATCGCCCGGGCGATGGCCAGACGCTGCCGCTGTCCGCCGGACAGCGACGCCCCGCGCTCGCCGAGGCGCGTCCGGTAGCCGTCGGACAGCTCCTCGACGTACTCGTGGGCCTGGGCCAGCCGGGCCGCCGCCTCGATCTGGCCGCCCGCGATGCCGGGCCGACCGTAGGCGATGTTCGCCTCGACCGACTCGCTGAACAGGAACGTCTCCTGGAACACGTAGGCGATCTGCGTGTGCAGGTCCTTGAGCGCCACGTCGCGGATGTCCACACCGTCGATCAGGACGCGGCCCTGCTGGGGGTCGTAAAAGCGGGCGACCAGACTGGCCAGCGTCGTCTTGCCGGCGCCTGTCGGCCCGACGATGGCCACCACGCTGCCGCCCGGCACCTCGAATGAGACGTCCTTGAGC
>JACQVT010000336.1 GCA_016209665.1 Planctomycetota bacterium
GGCCACCACGCTGCGGACGCTGATGCGGCGGAACATCAACACGCTGAACCAGGCCCGGTTCGCCCGGTCGCTGAACGAGGCGTTCACGAGGCTCTCGGCCGAGGGACGGTTCGCGACCGCCATCCTGGCCAGCTACTTCGCCTCCAAGGACCACCTCATCATGGTCAACGCCGGCCACCCCGCGCCGCTGTGGTACCGGGCCCGCCAACGCGCCTGGCGCTTGCTGCGGCCGGACATACCCGAGCGGGCGGATTGCCTGGCGAACCTGCCGCTGGGCATCATCACGCCGACGTGTTACCACCAGTTTGCCGTGCCGCTGGCCGTCGGCGACATGGTCATGATCTACACCGACTCGTTTACCGAGGCCAAATCACCCTCCGGCGACCTGCTTGGCGAGGAGGGGCTGCTTGAGATGGTCGGGCACCTGGACCCCGCCGATCCGCTGGGGTTCCGCGAAGCCCTGCTGCGGGCGCTGGAGCAATACCGCGGACACGCCCCGGCCGAGGACGACCTGACGCTGCTGCTGTTGCATCACAACGGCGCCGACCCGCCCTGGCCCGGCGTGGGCGAAACCCTCCGCAACATCGGCAAGCTGGTCGGCCTGGTGAAATACTGACTCTTGAAGCCCCGAACGGGGCGCCAGTCGATAGCCAAGGGCGTAAGCCCTTGGAGGACGTCCGCATCACAACACTCTTTCTTCATGAGAGCGGCGAAGCCGCTCTCATGAAGAAAGAGAAAAGAGGGTGAATGATCTGCGCCCGTGTCCCCAGGGCTCACGCCCTGGGCTTTTGACGACCGCCCCTTTGGGGCTGGCAACACACCGGATCGTGTCATGGCAGCTCGATTCGAACAGCAATCGCTCGTATGCCCGCGTTGCCTATGACTCGTATCGAAGGGCATCGAGGCCCGCGCTTGGTTCTTCTCCGCGCTCTCCGCGTCTTGCCGGTTCAATT
Source organism: Planctomycetota bacterium (assembly GCA_016209665.1). Taxonomy (GTDB): domain Bacteria; phylum Planctomycetota; class Phycisphaerae; order UBA1845; family PWPN01; genus JACQVT01. Next base: position 954 of record JACQVT010000336.1, read on the forward strand.
CACTTTTTCGACAGCGCGGCGATCGACCCGCGAATCAGGGCCTCGAGCTGGGCGGGATCGCACTGGGCCATCTTCTGCAGCCAGAACTGCACCTGGTCCTCCGGCCCGCGCATCTGGCGGATTCGCACGTCCAGCCCCAGCCGCTCGACAAGGGCGGGCGTGAACTCACCGCGGCGGCAGCGGAACTCGATCCGCATGGCGTGCGGGTGATTGGTAATCAGTCGGCCCCAGATGCCCTCGATCTTCGGGTGCTCGAGGACGATCATCACCTTTCGGGTCCAGTCTTCCTTGATGGCCGGGTCGAGTTTCTTGAGCTTGCCGAGCAGCTCGGCGATCAGCGTGCCGCGCCACAAGATTTGGTCCCGCTTGGCGATCATTTTCTGGCCCAGGTGCCAGGCCCGGCCGGCGACGCGCCACGGCTGGCGGACGGCGACGTCCTCGGCCAGTTTGCGGACCAGCCGCTGATACGCCTTGACCGCCCGCTGGATGAACTCGCGGGCCCCGGCGGTGGCGACCTCGTTCTTGTTGTTGATCAGGACGCGGATGTCGTCGGTCAGGCGGCCGGAATGGCGCACCGTGACGCGCGGCTCGCGGCCGTAGATCGGCAGATCGTCGCAGTCGTCGAGAACCCGCAGCGGCACCAGCTTGCGGACCTCCGCCGCCGAGAACGCCCGCACCGGCACGCGGAAGCTCGCGTCCAGCAGCCAGGTGTTGCCCGTGCGGGCGTGGAAAAACCAGGGCGTCTGGCTGCCCGGCATCTTGATCTCGACCGTGCTGCGGTTGTTGTAGTTCGTGGGGGCGAATTTGCCCTTGGCGGCCTTCTCGATCTGGTCGATCAGCCATTCCAGGGCGGCGCCCTCCCACTGGCAGGCCTCGCCGCGGTGGCCCACGCGGTCGCGGGTGTGCCAGGCCTTGCCGTCGATCTCCCACGGCATGCGGGCCTCACCCAGCTCGCGATCGTCGAACCGCACGTCGGCCGTCTCCTCGGCCCGGGCGGGGTCGAACACCTTACGCTCGGCCTTGGGTTGGGCGGCCAGCACCTCGGCGAGGATGCGGCCGGTGTGCGACTGAGGGTTCGCCGCCACGCGCTCGGGGGTGCCCTCGGTCACGATGTCGCCGCCGCCGGTACCGCCCTCGGGCCCCAGGTCGATGATCCAGTCGGCGGTCTTGA
>JACQVT010000040.1 GCA_016209665.1 Planctomycetota bacterium
CGCTTGCGCTTCGTGCTGGTAAAGAGTACCACCTCGGGCCGTCGTGCTGGATGCTCCGCGGTCTACCCAATCGTCAGACTCTCTCATCCGCACTATGCGTCCGGAACGATGACTACAACCTGTATCTTCGGTCCGAGCGGAAGTACTCCATCCACACCCGTTTCACGTCGGTGATGTCATAGGAGGCGCTACATTCGGGGCAGATATGGACCACCGGTAGGCCATGCAGGACATACCCGCACTGCGGACACACTTCGCAATCGTTGGAGTGGACGCGAGCGACGAACCGCTCCAACCGATAGGTCATCAGGCCGTATATGACGATGGGAACGAAGGCCGCGGGCAGCACCGCAACCTGTGCCTCCGGCAGGAGCCCACTCAACAAGATCACGCCCAGCAAGCCAGTCAGCACCAATGCCAAGAGGACAGGCAGCCAGAATCGTGCACGGTGCCTACGGCGGATCACCCGGGGAGCCGGCGCAGAGGGCTTGGGCGACGAGTCCCGGCGGTGTCCGTCGGCCACAATACCAACGCCAGAATCGCGTGCCACCTCGACGCACGAATTCCTGTCCGGCGGTTCCGACACGATCTGCTCCCGATGTCCTCTTCCTCGCGCGCCCGGCTGCGACAAGGACGGCGAGGGCTTGCAGCCCGCCGCACCACGGCTGAGTTCCAGCACTTTGGGCTCTGACACAGGCACGGGACCGGCCTTCAGCCAGCCAGGTGGACCGGCAAGATGCCGGTCCCACACAAGATGCCAGTCCTGCACAGGGCGTTCCCTCAGTTCGCTACTTTGCGTCCGACAGTTCCCACTGGTGCTGCTTGAGGGCGGCGACGATCTGCTCGGCAAGTTCGACGGCGGCAACGCCGTCCTCGGCGCTGACCTCGGGGGGACGGCCGCAGCGCAGAGCCTCGATGAACGACTGCAACTCGGCCCGCAGCGGCTCCACGTCGTCGACTTCGAGCGGCTCCACGTTGACCAGCGTGCTGTAGTCGATGCCGGCCAGTTGGGACAAATCTTTGGCGTCGTGCTCGCGGGCCAGCTTGAGCAGATCGAGGTTGGCGTCCTTCTTCACGGCGATGCCGGACTTCTTCTGGTAGTCGAGCGACAGGTAGGCCTGCTCGCTGAAGACGCGGATCTTCCGTTCCGTCTTGAGGGCCAGGCGCGACGCGGTCAAGTTGGCGACGCAGCCGTTCTCGAACGTCACCCAGGCGTTGGCCACGTCCTCGTGGCGGGCGAGGACGCGGACGCCGACGGCCTCGACCCGGATCGGCCTGGCCCGCACGAGCGACAGCACCACGTCGATGTCGTGGATCATCATGTCCATCACCACGCCGATGTCGGCGGAGCGGAACGTGAAGGGGCTGATGCGATGCGTCTCGATGAACTTGGGCAGGACCTCCATGCGATTCAGCGCGCGGACCACGGGGTTGAACCGCTCGGTGTGGCCGACCTGGAGCGGGACGTTGTGCTCGCGGGCCAAGCGGTGCAGCAGGCGGGCCGTTTCGCTATCGGGAGCGAGAGGTTTCTCGATCAGGACGGCAACGCCGGCCTCGATGAACGGCCGGGCGACTTGCAGGTGAGCCACGGTGGGCACGGCCACGCTGACGGCCCGGACGCGCCCGAGCAGCGGCTCGATGGAATCGTAGGCGGCGGTCTGGAACTTCTCGGCCAGTTCGCGGGCCTTGGCGAGGTCCAGATCGACGATACCCACGAGCTGCGTCTCCGGCAGCTCCCGGTAGACGCGCACGTGATGGCGGCCCATGTGGCCGGTGCCGACAACGGCGACGGGGATCGGATCGCTCAAGATGCGGACTCCGGTGGGCGGTGCTTGTCGCCATAATACGCCTGGCGGTCGGCGTCGGTGTCGCGGCGGAGGCGTTCGAGGCGGCGGCCGTAGACACCGTGGTCGAGGCTCTCGCGGATGGACCGGCACAGGTACTGGACCTCGCCGTTGAGGTCGCCGCGGGCCTCGAGGTGGGCCAGGCGCTCCTGGATCGACGGGCCGTAGTCCTCGGACCGCTTGCTGAACAGAATCTTGTACGCCTCGCGCACGCCGCGGATCTGCTCTTCAGTCATGCCCCAGCGTCTCATGCCGGTCTCGTTGAACCCGCGGACCTGGCTGGGGTTGCCGCTGATGATCATGAACGGGGGTACGTCGGTGGTAACCCGGGTCAGGCCGGTGCAGTAGGCCAGGCGGCCGATGGTGGTGAAGTGGTGTACGCCGATCAGGCCGGCCATGGTCACGTGATCCTCGACGTGCACGTGGCCGGCAAGCTGGACGCTGTTGGCGAGGATGCAGCCGTTGCCCACGACGGCATCGTGGGCAACGTGCACGTAGGCCATGAAGCGGTTGTGCGAGCCGATGCGGGTCAGACCGCCGGCGACCTCGGTGCCTCGGTTGACGGTGACGCACTCGCGGAAGACGTTGTCGTCGCCGATCTCGAGGCGGGTCGGCTGGCCCTTGTACTTGAGGTCCTGGGGGTCCTCGCCGACGACGGCGCCGGCGTAGAAGACGTTGTTCCTGCCGCAAATGGTCCACCCGCCGATGGTGACGTTGTTGCGGAGCACGCATCCTTCGCCGAGGACCACCCGAGGTCCCACGTAGCAGTTCGGGCCGATGCTGACATCGGTGCTGAGTTCCGCGGTCGGATCGATATGCGCTGAAGGATGAATCATCGATCACCTGCCGTCACGTTACAACGGGTCGGCATCGACCATCATGAACTTGATGTCGGCCTCGGCCACCTGGTCGTCGCCCACGCGGGCGGTGCACGACACGTGCCCGGTCCGCGACTTGACCCGGCGGGCGTGGGCCTCCAGGATCAACTGGTCGCCGGGCATCACCGGGCGGCGGAACTTGACCCGGTCGAGGCTCAGCAGGACCGCCACCTTGCCCGTGTGCTCCAGTTCCCGCGACAGCAGCAACCCGCCCAACTGGGCCATGGCCTCGATAATCAGCACCCCGGGCATGATCGGATGGCCGGGGTAATGGCCCATGAAAAACTCCTCGTTGGCGCTGACGTTCTTGATGCCGATGGCGTGCTCGCCCGGCTCCAGCTTGATGACCCGGTCGACCATGAGGAACGGGTAGCGATGGGGCAACAGCCGCTGGATCTGGCGGATGTCGAACACGGGCTCGGCGGTCAGGCTCTTGCCCAGGGCCTGGGCTTCCTCCAGGTCGCGGAGCCGGCGGACCAGCTCGTGGTTCAGCGCGTGGCCCGACTGGCGGGCGAAGACGTGGCCCACGATGGACTTGCCGAACAGGAACAAATCGCCGATCAGGTCCAGGACCTTATGGCGGACGCACTCGTTGGGGAAGCGCAACTCGTTGTCGATCGGCCCGGCGGGGCCGAAGACCAGGATGTCCTGATAGGTCAGGTGTGTGCCCAGGCCGGCGGCGCGAAACTGCTCGGCCTCCTGCTGGAGCACGAAGGTCCGGGCGGCGGCGATCTCGCGGTCGTAGTCCTCCTGGGTGAGGCGGAACTTGTAGATCTGGTGGCCGATCGGCCCCGCCGGCCCGTAGTTGAGGTCGTAGATGATCTCGAGGACGTCCTCCCCTTCGTTGCCCGGGGTGGCCATCACGTAGCTGGGGCCGTCGGCGACGCGGATGGTCTCGGGGACGCGGAACGCGTCGCGGGGCTTGTCCAGGACGCGGATGCCCGCCTCGGTCAGCTTCTCGACGAAGGCCCGCGAGCTGCCGTCCATGGCCGGCACCTCGTTGGCGTTGAGGGCGACGTAGGCGTTGTCGATGCCCAGTCCCGCGAGAGCCGACATGCAGTGTTCGATGGTCTCGATCTGCACGGACCCGTTGCGGATGGACGTCCGGCGGAGGCGCTTGGCGACGTTCTCGACGCGGGCGGGGATCTGGATAGCCGGCTTTTGATCGTAACGGACGAAGACGATGCCGGTGTCCGGGGGGGCGGGCTCGAAACGAAGCGTCGACGGCTCCCCCGTGAACAGGCCGCGCCCGGACAGTTCGACTGACTTGTCAATGGTCTGCTGATGCTTCAAGCTGCTCGACCCGTTTCGTCAGCGCCTCGACCTGCTCGAACAGCGAGGGCAGACGGCGCACCTTCGCCTGCTCCCGCGCCCACACCTCGTGCGGGGCGGCCGGGCTCCCGATGACCGTCGTACCGGCGGGCACGTCCTTCGAGATACAGGCACAGGCCGCCGATTGGACGCCGTCGTTCAAGGTGACATGGTCCCGGACCCCGACCTTGCCGCCGAGCACCACACCCTTGCCCAGCCGGGTACTGCCGGCGATGCCGCACTGGGCCACGATCAGGCAGCCCGGACCGATCTCGACATTATGAGCCACCTGGACGAGGTTATCAATCTTGGTGCC
>JACQVT010000313.1 GCA_016209665.1 Planctomycetota bacterium
GACCTCTCTGGGCCTGCCGGCCTTCCTGGCCATGCTCGCGGCCCGCTACAATCTCCGGCCGGCGCTGGGGACCGCCGCGACCGGCGAGCTGGACATCAAACGGCTGCCCACCAGTCCCGGCACGGGGCGCTATGACGATGTGGCGTTTCAGGGCTTCCTGGACCTGCCGGTGCTCCCGGTCGGCGGCATCGCCGCCAAGATCCGCGCCGCCCTGGAGGACGCCCCCGTGGTGCGACGCATCCTCGTGCCGGCGGGGAACCGACCGGACATCGAATGCGACTCCGCGCTGACTGAACATGCCGCGTCGACGAAGGTGGACATCATCTACGTGCGACGCATAGGCGATGTCTTTGAGGAACCGCGAATCTTCTCGGAGCCACTGTTCGCCGCTCCGTTGCGCCAGGACGCCCACCTCACCGACTCCGAAGCGCGCGTGGTCGCCCGCTGGGCCATGGCCCTGACCGGAGTGTGCGCCGTGGGCCTCGCCCAAGTCCTGTTCTACTTTCTGGACCTCGTGCCGGTAGCTTTGTCATGAGTTTTCCCGCCAAGGGACAGCACCTTTTGTGGCTCAAGGTCGCGGTGGCCTGCGGCGCCGGATTGGTCGTGGCGGTCATCATGCTCGTGTGGCATCTGCACCGGCGCGTCGCCACCCTGGAGGTCGCCCGCGACCGTCTGGTCGCCGAGTTGACCGAGGTCGCCCAAAGCCGCCTGCGTCTGGAATCGCGGCCCAGGACGACCCTCGTGCACCTGCAACCCATCGCCGGGGCCGACGGTCGCAGCGAACTCGGTTTCGTGCGCGCCGACGTCACGCAGGCGGATGTCCCCTGGCTGCTACCGGTCGGCAACGGGGCCGGCGCGGCCACGGCACCGCCCGAGGCCGTCGTGATCCCGGCCGGCGGCCGGATCGCCATCCCGCTGCCCGACCTGGCCCAGACCGATGCCGCCCTGCTGGTCGTGAATGCCTGGGTGCGCACCGACAACAACGTCCAGGCTAAGGATGAGACGCTTTCGCCGATCACGCTGGTCTGCACCGGCGAGACGGCGACGCCACAGCGCATCGAACTCCAGGCGCAGTTCTTTCAGATGTCCCAACTGCGCGCGGCCTTGTCGTCGATGAAGACCGCCGCCAATACGGCCTGCTTCACCTGGCGGATCGGCTCCACGCTGGAGCTGGAGCTCGACCTGCCGGCCTTGCGCTACAACCTGGCCCACCCCGGCGTCACCTGCGACATCGTCGTGAGGGTCGATGCCCTCCTGCGGCTTGGGCACCACGCCATCAAGGAGGCCCGGACGCCATGAGCAGCCCCACCCCGTCGCTCTCGCGCCGCCGCTGGTTGACCGCGGCCCTCTGCACGGTGCCGCTGGGCTGCGTCGGCTACGCCACCCGGAAGATCGCCCAGGACCCCCAGGCCCTCAACACGGTGATCGAGGGCGCCATGATCGAAGCGCCGCAGCTCGGCCACATGCGTCTCACCACCGGCTTCTACCTGGCCATCCACCAGGTCGTTTGCGGCGAGCCCGACCTCAACGCCGACGAACAGGCCTTCGCGCGCATGGTCATCAATCACTTCATGGGCGAGAGCTTCGGCCACACGGTGACGGCCCGCCTCAAGGACCAGGATCTCCTGTACGGCGAGGGCGACATCACCTTCACCGGCTACTACCACAGCAACGGCCAGAAGGACAAAGGCGCCTTGATCGACTCCATGGGCGCCTTCACCCTCTTCCTGCCCGATGGCGACCGGGTGGAGACCTTGACCTTCTCCATGCGTTCGCTCAACCAGGTGAAAGTCCTGGCGCCCGGCGATGTGCCGCAACGCTTCGAGGTCATCCCCGCGCGCAGCAGCTACGAGGCGGAGAACCTGACCACGCGCCGCTGGAAAGACACGGCCTTCCAGCTCCAGGCGCTGCTGCGAGACGAGGCGACCCGCAAGACCTCCACGGTCGATGACTTCGCGGCCTACCTGGCCACCCGCGGGCCGCTGGGTCCCATCATGACCATCCAGTACGCGCTGCACGGCCTACCCGATGGAACGTACAGCTACAGCCTCAAGGACCGCTACCCGGTCTACCTGCACCTGCCCTCCGCCTTGATCTCGGCCCAGCCCGAGTACCAGCGCGCCCTGGCCTCCCTGGCCCAGCGCGGCCCGGATCGCGTGCGCAGGGTGGGCAACGCCGTCGAGGTTCAGCTTGGCTACGCCGCGGCGATTCCGTATTCTACGGGGCATACCGAGAGGTTGGTCGCGCCGGAGATGATCGAGTTCCGCAAGCGGTTCCGGGTCCCGGCGTTTGCGGCGCCGGGGTTGGAGGGGGCGGCGGGGGATGGGCGGTGAGAACGGTGCCAGGTCTTGACAACGCTATCCCGTGGTGTGGGATGGTCAGCGAATGAGTTCCCAAGTTGACATCAAGAACTTTTCGCAACGCACTTCCGCCGAACCAAACCCCACCAAGAC
>JACQVT010000332.1 GCA_016209665.1 Planctomycetota bacterium
ATTAGAGTGCATCCTAAAACCCGTGTGGGACCGGCTTCCAGCCGGTCGGTTTTCAGGGTTTTAGGATGCACAGTTAGTCATTCGGCCCTGGTCATCGCGGAACTCACTCAGGACCGAATCGGTCAGTCCATCTAACGAGAGGTCCGCTGCGCCATGCCGCTGGAGATTGAAGCCAAGATCAAGGTCGATTCGTTCGACGCGGTGCGGGCGCGGCTGGTCGAGCTGGGTGCCGAACGGCTCTGCCGCGTCCTGGAGACCAACCGCATCCTCGATACCGCCGACCGGCGACTGCTGTCGAGCGGCCGGGGCCTTCGCATCCGTACCTGCGAGGGCGAGGGCACTGTGCCGCCGGCGACGCTGACCTACAAGGGTCCCCAGCAGGCCGGCGCACTGAAGGTCCGCGAGGAGTTGGAGACCGGCCTCGACGATCCCGCCGCCGCCATCGCCATTCTCGGCGGCCTGGGTTTCGAGCCCGCGCTGGTCTTCCAGAAGCGCCGCGAAACCTGGCGGCTGCCGGAGGTCACGATTGAACTCGACGAGCTGCCCCGCCTGGGCTGCTACGTCGAAATCGAAGGTCCCGACGAGCCCGCCGTCACCCGGACCCAGACCGCCCTGGGTCTGGCCGCCGAGCCCCTCATCCGCACCAGCTACATTGCCCTGCTCATCGACCACGCCCGGGCGAATGGCCTGCCCCACGACCGCGTCGTGTTCGGGTAGTTGGGAAGTTGCGGATCGAGAAGACACAGGGTGCCGGCGCCGATTCCAGGCAGGCACAGGAATAACTGGCACACAGACGGCGCGAAATCTGCGAGGCTGAGGCTACTGGACCGGGCCGCAGATGCTGTAGTGCACGGGGTCGTTGGCCCAGCACGGGTTGGCGGTGCCTTTCCACACCCGCTTGCCCTCCACGTGGCCGTCGAAGTGGACCGCGTTCGTCTGGCCCTCCGTGAACCGCGGCGAGCCCGGTCGGGTGTCCTCCTTGGCGGCGGCGATGGTGAGCACGTACGAGCGGCGGGTGTTGTGATAGGCGTAGTTCGGGATCATCATCAGCCCGTTCGGCGAGAGTGAGCTGTTGTCCCCCTGAAAGTACGGCCACGTGCCGGCCGGTTTCACCGGCGGCTTGCGAACCTCACCGTACCAGGCGTCCGCGAACATCCACTCGTTGCCCGCCCGGTTGACCCTCTCGATCTTCTTGGGAATGCGTTGCCCCGCCCGCAGGCCGTTTCTCCGGTCAAACTCGCTCAGGCCGTCGGCATCGGTGGTCCCGCCCCACATCTCCATGGTGTAGCCGTGATAGATCACCCCGAAGTAGAAGGCGGGATTCGTCCCCTGGTAGGGCGGCCCCTGGCTCAATACGTTGTCTCCGGTGTTGCCGCTGCCGAGCCCCGGCGACACCTGGATGCTGTTGACGATGTAGTGGAACGGTCGGTATCCCTCGTAGCCGGACCAGCCACCCCCCCTGATGATCTGCTTGATGTTGGTGCTCATGGTCGCATCGGCCGTCGGGCAGGTCGAGATCTTGTCCGTCAACTGGGCCGTCTTCGATCGCTCGGTGAGGTATTTCCGCACGTAGTACACCAGGTGGCACCGCCGATAGAAGCCGGCGTTGGGGTTGGCATCGTCCGCGTCGCGGGAGCGATAGAATTCGTCGTACGTCTCGCGGAAGATCATCGGGTGCAGCGGCCCCGGGAGGCGCGACTTGTGGTCGGTGACGTACATCTGCGTCGCCTGGCCGAGTTGCTTGAGGTTCGAGCTGCACACGACTGCCCGGGCGTTCTCCCGGGCCTGACTCAGCGTCGGTACCAGGATCGCGATCAGCAGGGCGATGATCGCCACCACCACCAGCACTTCGATCAGGGTGAAAGCGTGCGGCGCCCCTCGCGGCCGGGCTCGAGCGGCAAAGCCGACCATGACGACCTCCAGTCTCGACGCGGCGACAGGCGGAAATGTCGACCTGCTGACATTCTATTGCGGTCGCCCCGCGACGGCAAGGGCAGCGCGGCTGGTCAAACGGCCGCACGGCTTGCCGGTGGCCGGTGGCCGGTGGCCGGTGGCCGGGTCGTAAAGGACCCGGTCGGCCGTCTGCCGATCCTGGTAGACGATCAGGTGGCCGAGGATCCGGGGCCAAGGCGTGACGGGGTAGTCCAGGGAGAGCGAGTCGTAGGATTAACCCGACATTTCCCAGATGACCTTGCTCGGCTGCGCTGCCGGTCCCCGTTTGGCCATCGTACCGTCCTCGCTCCCGTTGCGCGAACGATCTTGTCCGGCCTTTTCGCCGGAACTGTTCGAGTGGCCCGCGAGCGCCCCCGCGCCACGCTAGGCGGGAGGTTTCTCCTCAGCCGGGGCTTCGCCGCCCAGGCCGATGATCGACTCCGTCCACGAAGCCTTGTTCGGGTCGAAATGGCCGGCGGCCGACTGGAGGAACGGCGTCATCCGCTGCGAGACGTACTGCGTGACGCCCTCGTTCGAGACCTTCTCCAGCGTGGCCGCGTAGCTGTCGAGGATCGTCTCGCCCACCAGGTCGGTGCCCGTCTGGCCGACGGCCAGCACGGCCCCGAGGCCCTTCTTCGCCCAGGACGCCACGTCCACCGACAGGATGCCGCTCAACGCGTGCAGCGACACGTTCTGCCGATCCGCAACCCGCTGCATCTGCTCCCAGATGGCCTCCATCCGCGGCAGCAGGTCGGTGGCCTTGGTGAACACCTGCCCGTAACCGGCGGTCATGTCGGAGGCCAGCTTGCCCAGCTCCTCCCGCGAGAGCGGCGGCGTGTCGATCGCGGTAACGCTCTTGCGGGACGTGTCCTGGATCACGGCCAGCAGATCCGCCAGGCCGGTTACCTGTGTGTCCGGCGGGACGACGCCGTTTTTCTTGAGCTGCTCGATGAGCCGCTGCAGGAACACGCCCGTGCCCGCGGCCGCGTCGCCCGCGATGGCGAACACCCACAGCGGCGAGACGTGCATGGCGAACAGCCCGGCTGCCTCCAGCGCGCCGCCCACGATCTTGCGGGGCACGTAGTCGCCGCCCGCCATCGCGTCGGCGGCCGCCCCGCCCGTAGCGTCGCCGCCGGCCGTCCCCGTGGTCTCGCCGCCGGCAGTCCCCGCAGTTCCCTCGCCGGGTGCCCCCGCGAACTCGTCGCCGAGCGCACCGGGCGATTCCCGCTGCACCTGGGCCACCTTCTCGATGACGAACCGCTGGGTGTCGCCCACGAACACCTTGTACAGCGTCGTGCCCCGCAACGCCTCGGGAAACAACGCCTCGGTCAGCAGCGACGTCGTGCCGCCCGCCACCGCCGCCATCGAACGCAGGGTCCGCTCAGGAAGCGACAGGAGGTATCCGAAGCTCCGCAGCGCCGACTGGAAGAACTG
>JACQVT010000349.1 GCA_016209665.1 Planctomycetota bacterium
ACCACAGCAGCATCCCCCAGGCTTGGGCAGCGGGAAACAGCAGACCCACCGCCGACATCAGACAGATCGTCTTCCAGAAAGTGTTCTTGTGCATCTCCTCGCCTCCTCAAGATCCAGACTGGTTCAGGATCGGACGCTTCTCTCAGAGCCCACAATTCGGATCCGCCGGAACGGCCGCCCCGCTGCCGCACTCCATGAACTTCTGCAGATCGTTCAGATCGATATCGCCGTCGCCCGCGCCGCCGTCGTCGCGATCGAGGCACTGACAATAGGCCGGCTCGGCCGGAATCGGCCCCGTGGCCGTCACACACAGTTGCCACAACGCAAAGTCCACCATATCCACGTCTCCGTCATCATCGGTGTCGGCAAAGGGTTCATGGCAGCGGAACGGGCACGAGACCTGACCGCAGGTGGTCCCAATACCCATGTATTGGCCGTCAGCGGCGGCACACAAGGCCGGCCACAGCACGTCACAGCTCTGATCGGCCATGCAGCAGGCGCCGGCTTCGGGGAGCACGAGGCACTCGCCCAGCACGCCGCAATCCTCGCCGGGAGCGAACGCCCCGACGGTGGTGGCCCGCACGTAATCAAACTTCATCGTCTGGGCCACGCCCACGTGGTTGACGCCAAACCCGAACTGGTCGCGGATGTTCGAGTCCTCGCTCGCGTCGGGAATCTCGACCACCGGCGTGGGCTGCTCGTCGATGTAGATGCGGATGATCCGGTTCAGGCCGGTCCCGGGGCCGCCGATGACGGTCATGCGCATGATGTGATAGTCGGAGTTGGCCCGGGAGGCATCGGGCGGCGAATCCACCACGCGGATGGCCTCGGACACGCGTCCGGCCCGGGTCTGCGTCGAATGAGGACCGGTGAAATGAGCTTCGGCCGACAGGCCGGCGTCCTCGCGGACGAGCAGGTTGCCGGGCCGCAGATTCCCCACCACGCTCTCCACTGCCACCCGGCCCACGATGGTGGCCCCGCGGTGGGCATAGATGTTGATCGCCCCGACACTGTACCAGCGCGTCTTGTGGGTACCATCGTCGGCAATGCGCCAGGCCTTGCCGTCCAGGGCGGCAGGGTCATCGATCAGGCTTCCCTGGTCGGCGTCGTCAGCCCCGTTGGCCAGAGAGAACGTGTGATCCGGCAGGAACGAGTTCGGATCGTCCGGCCGCACGTCCCCCCAGTAGGACAGCAGGACCAGGCTTTCGAGCACGTCCACCGTAACGGTTCGCTCGACCGTCTCCGCCGGGTTCCCGCTGTTCGTGAAACGCAGGCGGCACGTCTGGTCGGTGCTGATGCCCGCCGGATTCACCGTGACAGTCACCCCGTCGTTGCTTCCGGGGCTGATCGGGCCGCCGCCGGGCTTGTCCAAGGTCATCCAGTCGCACACGTCCAGCTTGGTCACCGTGTAGTTCAGATCGCCGGACAGCCCGACGTTGGTGACCGTGAAGGTACGCGCCTGCGGCCCCACGGTCTCGGCGGGCACGGTAAAGCCCGGATTCGGATCGACCTGCATATTCCCGGACACCGTCAACTGTACGGTGCGAGTGACCTCGGTGGGCGGAACGCAGGTGGACGTGAAACGCAGATCGACGGAATGCATTCCAATGCCCAGGCCCGTCGTGTTGAGACTCGCCGTGACGGTGTCGATCTGGCCCGAGTTCAGCGGTCCGCCGCCGGCGGGGACGATCAACCAGGCGGTGCTGGCATCGTCGGGCACCTTGGCCACTGTGTAACTGATGGCGGCCTGGCCGGAATTGAACGGCGTGAACGAAATCTGGGCTGGCGTGGCCGGCTGGCCTTGGATCGCCGTCGCCGTCTGGGTCACGGCCGGGACCACGCTGAGTTCACACGCGGGGAGCGTCACCACCGGGACCAGGCTCTTGCCCAGCACCGCCACCTCGGCCCCCGGCGCGAAGGCTCCCTGGTTGCTGGCGGTGACCCAGTCGAAGTAGATCTCCTGGCGACCCGACGTGTTGCTGCATCCAAACCCGAACGAGTCGGGTGGATTGTTGTCGTCCGTCGCGTCGCCGGCCGGGTTGATGACGAGGGCTGGCGTGGGGTTCTCATCGAAATACAGGTTCACGACGCGGTTGACGCCGGGGCAGGCGGCACTGCCGCCGCTCATGGTCAAACGCAGGATGTGATAATCGGCGTCGCCGGCGATGCTCGTTTCGGTCGCGTGATAGCTGTCGCGGATGAGGCCGGGCGTCGGCACGCTGGCTCCGCCCCAGAAATAGCCCGCCGTTCCGCCGTCGGTGTCGTAGATCGCGAGGTTGGCCCCCTTGGACCCCGACTGCATCGGAACACGGACCCGGGCCACGATCGTGGCGCCCGGATCGCACTCAATATCGACGGGGTTGCTGACGCGGTACTTGGTCCGGGCGGTATTGCTGTCGAGGATGTACCAGGCCTTGTAGTCCCCGGCCGTCGCGTCGTAGACCAGCTTGCCCTGCTCGATGCCGTTGAACAGCACGAAGTTCACGCCCGGTCCCGCCGCGTCCGGCGCATCCGGGGCGACGTTGCCCAGGTACCAGACCACAACGGCCGGCGGCTGAGCTTGCAGGCCGACCGTCGCGAGAATCGAGCAACACACGGCCGCCGGAGCGACCAGACGGTAAGAGCGCGTCTCACGGACCATGCGGGACCCTCCTGCCTGACGTCTCCCAAGACCTGGTGGTTGCCACCCTCCTCGAGGCCGGAGCGTTCTGTGCTTACCGGCGAGAACAAGCCACGTTTCCCTCAGCCTACCGCAACGGAAGTGACCAGACCGCAGAATACCGCGCCGACCACTACGATGCAAGCAAAAAAAGTAACGGAGATACCTGTAGTCGAGCCGGTACAGGCCGGTTTTATTGGTCATAAGTGTCTATTGGAAAATGACATATGAACATAACGTCCGCATGAGAGTAGTCAAACCGAGTCGTCACAGCGCGTTTGAGCAACTATTTATCGCAACTATATGTATGAGCAATGGTTAGCATCCAATTGGCGTGTTTTTGCGATTATTTTTCCCTTGCATTTTAAGTCTCAGTGTGTTTATCTATGGGCATGAAGGACGCGCTCGACAGGTTGGTGGCCGCCCGGGGAGATGGCGACTCTGAGCGCTTCCGCCATCGCTCGGTCGCCGAGCAGCTTCGGCGATGGGTGATCAGCGGTCAGTTCGTCGGGGGCACCAAGTTGCCCGCCCTCCGTGAGATTGCCAGCCAGCTCAAGGTCAGCACCACCACGGTCCGCCGGGCGTTGCGCACGCTGGCTAATGAAGGGCACGTCCATCAGATCTCGCGCTTGGGAGCGTTCGTCGGCGGACCCCAGCGTCGAGGCCGCGTGGCCCGCATGGTCGCCTTTGCCGCGGGCGACCTCAGTTATGCACTGGACATGGGGATCGCCCACGGCATCCAGGCCGCCTGCAACGAGCGAGGACTCGATCTGCAGATATTCGATGCTCACGTGGATCCTGACCGGGAGCTGCGCAACTTCCAGTGCCTGTCGGAAGGCGGACTTCGCGGGGCGATCATTCTGCCCATCGGCAGTCCGGACAGCGTCGATCTGCTGTTTCGTCTCCACGTCACCGGATTCCCGCTCGTCCTCGTGGACCGGCCCGTTCCCGGGCTCACGGCCGATCTCGTGCAATCGGACCACGAGAAGGGAGCATATATCGCCACCCGTTACCTGATCGGCAAAGAGCATCGGCGGATCCTGGCCCTGGTGCCGCCGGCCCGGCTGGTGTCCCCCATCCTCGCACGCATCCACGGGTACGAACGCGCTCTGTCCGAAGCCGGCATCCACCCGGCCCCGGAATGGAAAATCGCCGTCGACCCGACCACGGTCAACAACGATCTGCGAATGCAGGGCTACTTCGCGATCCTCCCCGTTCTCAAGCAGGTCGAGCTGCCGATCGCGATCTTCGCGTTGCGGGACTACCTGGGCTGGGGCGTCTACCGCGCCTGCCAGGAACTGGGCCTGCGAATCCCGCAGGACGTTTCCGTGCTGGGCTTCGACGACTCCGATGTATCCCGGGCCATGCTCCCGCCCATGACCGTCGTCGCGCAGCGGAACGAGCGGATCGGCCAGCAGGCGTTGAACCTGCTGGAGCAGCATTTCGACAACGGCGTCCAGGACGGCTCGGATCGCGTCTTCAGTCACGTTCTGATCGACCTGGACCTGATCGAACGAGAGTCCGTCGCTGATCTGCGGGCCCGCACGTAGCCGGGCCGCGGCGGCGGAACAGCGCGTCTCAACACGTTGGAGGCTTCGACCATGGATACGACACCATCGAAAGTCGCGGGCCCGACCGCCCGCGCCAGGCGGGGCAACCGCGGCTTCACGCTGATCGAGGTCCTGGTCGTCGTGGCCATCATCGCTCTGCTG
>JACQVT010000337.1 GCA_016209665.1 Planctomycetota bacterium
GGATCAAACGATTGATTCTGCGTCCCCACCTAGCCTAGCGGGCCAAGTCGGTGCGGAACGGGGCGGGCACCTCCCAGGGACCGAACAGGCCGACCATGTCCTTCACGCCCACCGGACGGGGCAGGGCGTACAGTTCGCCGTATGCGTAGCCGCATTGACCGCCTTCGGCTCCGTTGATACACCGGACGTAGTGTGCCAGCCGTTCGAACCGGGCTTGGTCAAACTGGGACTCGTAGCAGGCGATGGCCGCCAGCTTCTTGTCGATGGTGGAACTGATATCCACCACGAACTGGCTGTGGAAATGATGCGGCTCGGCCGAGATCGGGACCGGCCGGTAGACCAGATGATCGACCCGGAACGGTGCGGTATCGTCGAACCGGTCGTCCCACTTGGTCAGTTGGGAATAGAACCGCGCCGCCTCGATGATGAGCTGACCCTGGTAATGGTCGGGTGAGGCGCCGGGCGTCCGGCCGGCCAGCCCGACCAGAATGCGGGGCTGGTAGCGGCGCAGCACCGTCGCCAGCGCATAGCGGGCCGGCGGGCCGTCCAGCAGTTCGCGGTTGGTCAGGCCGAGGATTTCGCAGACCTGGGCACCGAGGGTATCGGCCGCGGCCCTGGCTTCAGCGAGCCGCTTGTCCACGCTGCCGCGGGGCGTCGGCTCACCGTTCGTCAGGTGCACCATTCCCACCCGGTGGCCCTGCTGCACCAGCAGTGCGATGGTTCCACCGCAGCCGATCTCCAGGTCGTCGGGGTGAGGGGCCACAAATACAATCTCGAGTTTGCCGTCGCTCATTCGGGGCCATCCCTGTTATAATATCGGGCTCCGGGAATGCCGTGGTGCCCGGCTACGGCAGCGTGACTATAGCGGGCTGGTCTCACGCGAACAACCCGCGCGGAAGGCGGGTACCGACAGTTGGTCAAGCGAGGGGGCAGTCCCGGCCGATGTATATTGCTGAGTGCCGCAGTCTGGTCCTGGCGGGGAGCGGTCCTGGTCTTGCTGGGAGGAGTCATGATCGCGACGTGTCGTCTGTCGGCCACCGCCCGTCGGGGAAGCACCGCGGCCGTGCTGGCGCTAGGATGGATCATCGCTTGCGGCGCGCTGTGGACCGGCGGCTGCGTTCCGCCTCCGGGCAATCTGGTCACGAGCGGCGTCACGGGCGAGATGGTGGATTTGGACGAGGTAAACGCGATCCTCGACAACCCCGGCCTGGACGCGAGTGAGATGCGGGACCAACTCCGCGAACTCGGGCTTTCCGAGGATCTGATCGGGATTCTGGTACCCGGCTGACGCCCCCAAACGGGCTCTGGCCGGGCTCAGTTGCTGTGAACCGGCCGCGGGGGCCGGGATCAGCGAGGTACCTTGCTTGGAAGGAGGCCGACACATGTTCCGTCGATTCGCGCTGGTGACTGTTGCGAGCCTGGCTCTGGCGGGGGCGTGCAACCCGATCAGCCAGGATCTGCTCAACCTGTTGACCGCCGGTCAGAAACTGGCGACCAACCCGAACAATCCGCCGATCGGCGATCTCACCGCCGCCGAATGGCTCGCCATCAGCCGCAGTCTGCCCGAACTGGCCGCGCGCTTCCCCGAGTTGGGCATCCCGGCGGACAAGGCCGCCAACGCCCCCCAGCTCGACGAGCAACTGGCCAACGACATCGTGGCCTGGATGGACGAGCAGAACGTCGAGACCGTGTCGGACTTGCAGGAGCGAGCCAACCAGATTGCGAACAATGAGATTCAGGCCACGATACCCGACTCGCTCCGTCGGTTCGTCGACGCCCTGGGCCACGCCCTGAGCTGAGCCGGGCCGCCACCGATCGTCAGAACCACTTCCGGCATGCGTGGCTCGGCCACCCGAGGCGATGAGTCTGCCCGTTCTGTCGGGCGTTATCATTTCGTGGAATGGAACACGAACTGCGGCCGGCTGCGAGTCGAGTGCGCGCCGAGCCGGCACGGCGGCTTCGGCCCGTCAACTGTGACAGGCGAAAGGGTTCGCTGGCGCCGGCAAGCGGTTCAAAATGGTCTACAACGAGCGCATCCCCATCGAGACGTTCGACTTCATCGTGGTGGATGAGTGTCACCGGTCGATCTACAACAACTGGCGGGGCGTGCTCGAATACTTCGACGCCTTCATGATCGGCCTGACGGCGACGCCCACCGCCCAGACGGTGGGCTTTTTCAACGGCAACCTGGTGCAGGACTACTCGCACGAGAAGGCCGTCGCCGACGGGGTGAACGTCGGGTACGACGTGTACCGGATCGAGACCAAGATCACGGGCGGCGGGGCCACGCTGGCGGCCGCGCCGGGCGTGTTCGTCCCGCGGCGGGACCGGCGAACGCGGGCCCGGCGCCTGGCGGAACTGGATGATGACCTGACGTACACCGCCAATCAACTCGACCGCGACGTGGTGGCCGAGAACCAGATTCGGCTGGTCATCCGCACGTTCCGCGACAAGCTGCCCACGGAGATCTTCCCTGGCCGCCGGGAGGTGCCCAAGACGCTGGTGTTCGCCAAGACCGACCTGCACGCTGACGACATCACCCGGATCATTCGTGAGGAGTTCGGGCGGGGCAACGACTTCTGCCAGAAGATCACGTCCAAGACCACGGGCAAGAAGCCCGAAGACCTGCTCCAGGAGTTCCGCAACTCGTACAACCCGCGGATCGCGGTCACGGTGGACATGATCGCCACCGGCACGGACGTAAAACCGCTGGAA
>JACQVT010000027.1 GCA_016209665.1 Planctomycetota bacterium
CACTTTCTCACTTTCCCACTCTCCGCGAGCGTGACGCGATGCCGATGGCCAACAGAAGCAGGGTCGCCGGCTCAGGGATCGTGACGACCCAGCCTTCGCTCAAGCCCAGGGGGCCGCTGCCGTAGCCGACAATGGTACACCCGTCGTCGGAGATGCCCGTCGCCTCGTCGAGGCGCCAGCCGGGCGGGACCGGTCGCGGTGCCAGGCCTGGGACGTCAGCCAAGGCGATAGCTCGGTTCCGGCCGTCTGCCCCGTCTGACCGGCGGCAACCGCAGCCACGAGACTCGGCAGAATCGCAGAAGCGACCATCGGGCCATCATCATTCGTAAGTCGCTGCGGTGTCAACGGTCGCCCGACCCATCGTCAGCACGGGGGTGCGCGAGTCTTCAGGCGGACGACGTTCTTTCCACAGGACCGCGTCAACTTGTTGACGCCTCCGGCTGGAGAAGGCGAAAGCACGGCAACAAGTTGCCTTGATCCTGAAGAACCCCCGCCTCCCAACACAGCCAGAAACAGGCGGGCAGGGATGCCCGCCCCACCCCGGGGCGATCAGCCGCGGGCGCGGGCGTATTCGCGGTGGGGGGCGTGGTCGAGGATGGGCAGCGGGGTGCCGGGCAAAGCGTGGCTGGCGGCCTCGCCGTTGACGCTGCGCATGGGGATGGTGCTGGCCGGCGGGCCGGTGCGGCGGCGGATTCGGCCGCGGCGCAGGCGCATCGCCCAGCCGAACGTGCGGCGAAGGGTCTGCATCAGCCCGAGCATCCCGACCACCTGCATGCCGGCGTCCGCCAGGTACAGGCGGCTCCTGGGAACGATCAGGGCGATGGCGAACCGCAACGGGTTATAGAAGTACATGTAGGCAGCCAGAATGTTGAGCTGCTTGCGCCAGGGCTTCGGGTGGCGGGAGGCCACCACGTAGTTGGCGTCGAGCATGTAGGTCTCGACCTTACGGCCGTCGACGCTCTCGTAGACCATCCCCGAGTTGAACGCCTCGGCATAGCTCTTGGAGCCGGTGGCGGGCGTCATCATCAGCACCTGCAGGCTGACCGCGCCGGCCTTGCGGAGCATCCGGGCCTGGTTGAGCAGGCCGTTGGGCCGGCCGCGCGTATAGAGCGGCTGGTCGTCGTAGTGCATCATCATCGGCATCGGGCAGATGCCGCGCTCGGTCAGCAGTTGGAACGCCTCCAGCGTGCCCGCGACGTTCTGGCCCTTCTTGACGAGCGTGGCGGTCAGGTCCTCGACGCCAAGCCACAGCGCGCGGATGCCGGCGTCGCGAGCCAGCCGCAGATGGTCGCGCAGCTTCAGC
This sequence comes from Planctomycetota bacterium, assembly GCA_016209665.1. Lineage (GTDB taxonomy): Bacteria > Planctomycetota > Phycisphaerae > UBA1845 > PWPN01 > JACQVT01. Next base: position 1,304 of record JACQVT010000027.1, read on the forward strand.
GTGTCGTGGACCGTGACCTCGGTGCCCCAGCGGATACGCTTCCGCAGCCGAACGCCGTCGCAGCGGTACTTGGCGAGCGTCTCCAGGATGGACAGCGTGCGGTTCTTCTCGTTGAAGAAGTTGTCGTCGGCGCCGAACATCCGCCGGATGCCGAAACGGGTATAGAGCAGGTGCATCTCCTCGGCGATCCGTTCGCCGGACTTGACGCGGTGCTGGCGCTGGTTGTAGGCCGGGATCGGGCAGTACGGGCAGGCGAACTTGCAGCCGAAGGTCAGCACCAGCGAGGCGATGGGTGTGTGGTGCCCGACGAGGCTGGCCCGGATCGGCCGCGAGCCCAGCGTCGGCTCGCGGCTCGGCGGCTCCAGGATCATGTATCCGCCCTCGGGCGAGGGCAACTCGTCCAGGTCGCCGAGCAGCCGCTGGATGCCGGTGTCGACGAGTTCCTGCACCACGGCGCGCCCATCGGTGATGGGATAGACCAGCCCGGGAATCTCATCGATCATGCCGCTGTTGCGGGCCCGGGTGAACGTCGACCGCAACGGCTCATTGCCTGCCCGCAGCGAGCACAGCACCTCCAGCAGGCTGAGCAGCACGTACTCCTCGCCGGTGACGACGACGTCGGCGCCCCAGGGGTCGGCCGGATCGAGGCTGAACAGGTCCCACGGCTCGTAGATGGCCTTGGCCCCGCCGGCGATGATCAGCGGCCGATGGGCGGGGTCGATGCGGCAGGCGTCGCGGATGAGGGCCTTGGCCTCGGCGGTGTGGATCTGCATGCTCGACACCATGAAAACGTCGGGCACCCGACCGTCGAGCCGCATCTGCGACGGGCGGAACCGCGGGTTCCACTGCTGGAGCACGATGCGGGTCTTGGTGAAACCGGCTTCCAGCATGGCCGAGCCGATGGCTCGCACGCCGGCCGGGGCCATCTTCTTGTCGGCGATGACGAAGGGCAGCATCCGCGTTCGGTGGTCGAACGCGCAAGCGATGACCGTCGTCAGGTCGTGCCGCCGGGCCGGGCGGCGCAGGCTGTCGATCAGGCTGCGTAGCGCGCCGGGTGCCAGCAACTCGTCGCCTCGAGGGCGCCGGGGTAATTCCATAACTGCTCCAAGACTGCCGGGTCGGATCGCGGATAACGCCGGCCTCGCCCGTCCGATCACCCTTGACACGCGACACGACTCCGTCGCTCTTGGACGCGAAGCGTCCGGCCGCGAGTCAAGGGTCACCGCGCCACGATCACCCAGGGACGGCGGGCTCCCCCCATTCTAGCCCCAGTGATGCCCTTTGCGACAGCCCCGACGGGCAAAATCTGGGGTGGGACAACTTTTCCCGGGCTGCCGCACCCGATCGGAATCGGGTATATTCTCCCCGCCGCCACCGCGTCGCATAGGGAACGACCACCGTGATACGCGTCGCTTGTCCTCACTGTGGACGCACGTTTCGCACCATGACCGAGGGCATGGGCAAGACCGCCGTCTGCACGGGCTGCCATCAGTCGTTCCGCATCGGCAGCGCCCGCCCGCGATTCACCTGGAAGCCCACCGATCTGGGCGAGGACTCCTGGATCGGCGTCGAACCCCCACGGGAACGCAAAGAGATCAAGCATTGCATCATGTGCCAGGCCCCGATGGAGGATGACGCCATTCGGTGCCTGGCCTGCGGGGCCAACCAGGTGACGGGTTTGGTCCACCGCCGCCGGCCGCAACCGGCCGGCAAGGACCGTTCGCCGATCTGGTCAATCCTGCCGCTGCGGGCCATGGTGGTTCTGGCGGTGGTGGTGTGGGTGGGGGCGGGGGTCTTCTGGGTGATTCGCGGCCTGTTCACGTCGGTGGCCGACTCGGGCGTGGAGATGGCCCGGCATCGGCTGGTCCTGGAGGCCGCCCGCTACCTGGCGAGCGGGGAGGACGAAGCGGGCTTCGTCGAGAAGTTTGGCGGGCGGGTGGACAACCAGAACCTGCCGCGCTACCTCGAGATGCTCGAGGCGGGCGACCCCATGGTCCGCCGGGCCGCCGGGCCGCTGATCGCCGCCGGCCGGGTGACGCAGGTCGGCCCCATCGTCGCCAAGGTCCAGGAGGCGGACCAGTCGGTCGCGGCCGGGGCCATCCAGGTGCTGCGGGCCATCGGGCCGCGGCGGCTGGTGGAACTGAGCGGAGACCCCGACGCGACGATCCGGCGATCGGCCGCCGAAGCCCTGTGCCGCCTGTTCGATCTCAAGACGGACGACCAGACGGTAGCCGAGCTGGCCGAGAAGATAGCCGTCGGCGAGAAGATCGCACGGCTCAACGAGCTGTGCCGCCCTTGGCCGCGGGCCGTGGGACTCTTCACGGTCACCATCGAGGGCCAGGAGTGTCCCATGGCCGCAGTCGTCGACCAGATCGGCCGGACGTTCTACCTGCGGATCGGCTCGGGCACGGTCACGTCGGACTTCGCGGCGGAGCGAACGTTCGTCATTCCAATCGAGCAGTGGTGCGCCGCCACGGGGGTGGCCGTTGACGCCCGGCAGGTCCGCGAGTGGATCGCGGGCACGCTCACGCTGACCTCGCCGTTTGGCGCCGGCTGGCAGGGCGAAGCACGCATCACCGCCCGCAAAGACCTGTCCTCACCCCCGCCGGGGTTCTTACCCGTCGCCGGATTGAGGCGCGACCAGGCGGCGACGCTGTCCGTGGTGCTCGAACACCGCTGACCCACCGCATTCTTGTTGATCGCCTGATGCCGCCGTATGATCGGCGGCGCGGAACCGCGGCGACTTGGCGGTTCGGCCGATGGGGAGCGCCTATGGCGATTCGGTTCACCTGTCCATCCTGCCAGCAGCCGATCGAGGTCGACGACAACTGGGGCGGCCAATCCGTGGCCTGCCCGTACTGTCGCAAGGTGGTGACGGCGCCTCGCGCGAGCACGTGGCCGCCGGGCGATATTCGGGTCGCGTCGCCCGCTCAGCCCGGGTTCGGCGGATCGCCGCCGCTCGCCCCACCGGCGCCGCCGCCGGGCTACGCCCCGACGGCAGGACCGTGGACACCGGGCTATCCTCCACCGCTTCCCGGCCGCACGGGATGGAACTCCGGCGGATGGGCCCTGGGCCTCGCGATCGCCAGCGCGGTTTTGTGCGTCGCGGGGATGTTCATCTGGGCGGTAGCGGTTGGGCAGGTCATCATCCAGACGGTCGGTCCGAACCCCACACAGCAGCAGGTGCAGCAGGAACTGCAGCGGCTCCAGATGACCCGTGGTATCCCAGCCACTCCGGCTGTGACCAAGTGCCTGTTCGTGGGGACCGCCTGCGGGATTGCGGCCCTGGTGATGGCCATTCGTTCGCTGGTCCGCGGGGAGCGACGCCCGGCCAAGCCCATCGCCGCCTGCCTGATCGCGGCGCTCTTCGTGTTCTGTCAGATCATGGCGATGCTGAGCCTGTTGCATTACCAGTCCGGGCGATCGTAGGCTCCGCCGCGACGACACGTCCCCCGAACATTCATCTTGATTGACTTGCCCCGTTGCCTTTGGTAGCCTCAGCTTGGGGGTAAAACACAGCGCGGTGTGGCAAACATTCACGCGGTTTCGCCGAAACGATGGAGCGCGTCGGCGGCCTGCGCGAATGGGGACAGGAGTCGGAGACATGGATGCGTTTGAGGCCATTTCACTTCCCGAGTCATCGGCGGTCGGCAAGCGCAGGCAGTTCTCGGTGGCCGAGGCGAACCGCTCGCTCCCGCTGGTGCGGCGGATCGTCGCGGACATCGTTCGGGAGTACGGCCGTCTGCGCGAGCTGGACCGGCTCTGTCGTCACCACGATGCGGGCGGAGACCCGGCCCGGGCCGAGGACTTGCGCCGGCAGTACGCATCGTTGACCGACCGGTTGTCGGCGCTGCGGGAGGAGTTGGAGGAGATCGGCTGCGAACTCAAGGATTACGCGGCCGGCCTGGTGGATTTCCCCGCCCGCATCGACGACCACGACCTCCTCCTGTGCTGGATGCTGGGCGAGGAGAAGGTTTCCCACTGGCACGAAGTGGGCGCCGGTTTCGCCGGCCGCCAGCCGGTCACCGGCGAGTGGGAGTGATCGGCAAGGGGTGTCAGAGCCCCGAGCGCAAGCGAGTGGGTCGTGTCTACTCGCTGCTGGCGGTCGGGGTCCTGTAGCCACTACCTCGCTATCGCCGCTCAAACTCTCACGACCCCCGGCTCGCCAGCGGCACTCGCGACCGGGCGCCGCGGTGGAAAGCCACGGCCGGACGCGGACCATTCATACGAGCATCAATTC
>JACQVT010000338.1 GCA_016209665.1 Planctomycetota bacterium
AGAAGGACGACGTACGGGCGGCCGAGGCCATCGCCCTGTTCTGCCACCAGGCGAAAAAATGGATCGGGGCCCTGGCCGCGGTGCTCGGCGGCCTGGACACGCTGGTGTTCGCGGGAGGCCTTGGCGAGAACTCACCGCCGGTGCGGGAACGCATCTGCGAGGGACTCGGCTTCCTCGGTATCGAGATCGACCCGGCCCGCAATGACGCCAATGCGCCGGTCATCACGACGGACGCCGGCCGGGCGACCGTCCGCATCATTCCGACCAACGAGGAATTGCTGATGGCCCGGTTGGTGCTCGGGTTCCTCGATGGCGGCGACGCGGACGATGCGTGACATGTCAATCAATCAGGTTGCCCCCGAGTTCGTTGGCGAGGATGCCACGAACGACGGACTCGATCTGTTCGATGCGGTTCGGGTCGGCCGATGAGAAATACGACCGCACGACGCCTTTCTCGTTCGTGGCCACACGGAGGTAGCCGGTGTACCAGGCGGGTTCGAGCCGCACGCCGGCATCATCGATGATGACGCCCCGGCTCACGACGGTACCGTGCAGGTCGATGCCCTCCGGCGTGGCGGTGACGGTCCGGGCGCCGTCCGCGAGAAAGTGATGGATCAACGCACCCAGGGCTTGGTCGCGGGTCGCATCGTCGGGGAACTGGTAGTTCAATTCGCCTGTGGTGCGGACCCGGCCCTGCATCGCCCACAGCTCATCCATCAACTCCGGCCCCTCCCGCAACGCCCGGAGGAATTGCAGGACGGTCAGAATCGAGTTCTCGCACCAGACGACCAGATCGCCCAGGCGGAGGCGGTGGTAGTAATGGCCCGACTCCTCCACGCCCGCCACGGCACCCACGCGGCGCATGTAGTCCTTGATCTGCGAGTGGCCGTTGCGGAACAGCACGGGCCGCACACCGATTGAACTCCATTCGGCCAGGGCCAGCAGGTTGACCTTGGGGTCGTAGAGGGCGGGCGGGCGGACGAACACCACCGGCCCGGGGACGCACCGGCTCGCCTTTGGAGGCTGGCTCGCCTCATGCTCACGAACGCAGGTTCGCAGGATCGGCACCGCGGCGAAGCCCGCACTCAGGACGCCGCGCCGGTCCCCGAACACCACGCGGTCACCATCGCCATCGAGGCCGATGGCGGCCACGCAGTCTTTCTCCGCGGCGGCGGCCACGGCCCGGTCCATCTTGCCTCGGCTGGTCGGGTTGGGTGAGCCGGTGGGGAAATGGCCATCGGGGATGAGCCGCAACGGTTCGACACAGGCCCCGGCTCGCTGCAGAGCGGTCATCAGCTCCGGCCCCGCCGAGCCGTGAAACCCGTCGACCACCACCGCCATGCCGGCCAGAGCGCCGGCCCCGACACCCGCTTGTTGCATCGAGAATTCGATGAATTCGCGGCTCAGGTCGACCAGGTGCAGGCTGCCCCCCGCCGCCGGGCCGAACCTCTCGGCGCTGTGGTAGATCTGTCGGACCGCGCTGAGGCCGCCCATCGGCCCGCAGCCGTAACCGATCGCCTGCACCGTCGGCACGGTGAACTTCACGCCGATGTATTGCCGCGGATTGTGCGAGGCCGTCACCATCAGGCCCATCGTGTTCGGATGCTCCCGCGAGACGTGCAGGGCCAGGAAGTAGCCGTGCGGCGTACTGGCGGGCGCGGTGCAGACGTACGTGGAAAGTCCCATCCGCACCGCGGTGTCCGTCGCGAGTTCCAGCACGTGCGGGGCGCCGAGCCGTCCGTCGCGGGCCAGCGTGACCGTATCCACGCCCAGCCGCCGGCCGTAGGCGTACGTCGCCTCGAACAGCCGGACGATGGCGGCATCATCGAACTCGTGGACCTCCCACCGGGCGTCGTAGACCTTGATCGGATCACGCGCGGACAAATCAAGACCTCCCCAAACGATCGGGATGTCCTGCGGCCCCACCAGCGGGTAACATATCTGCTCGTTCGCCGTTCGGCCACCACGACGCGACAGGGGCAACACGATGTATCGGGTCACCGAAGGCTCGACGCAGGGTCTGCCCGACGTCCAGGCGTTCCTCGATCTGCTGGGCGGCTTGCATCGGCATCCGATCGAGGCTGCCCGCGGGCTGTTCGATCCGACGGGCGAGCTGATCGTCACCCGGGCCCCCGGACGGCTGGACGTGATGGGCGGCATTGCCGACTACTCGGGCTCGCTCGTGCTGGAGATGCCCATCCGCGAGGGCGTGCTGGTGGCCCTCCAGCCGCAGCGGGATCGTTCGCTGCGGATCGTCACGCTGGCGGACGAGACCGGCCGCGACCCGGCCTTCGAGATGCCGCTGGCGGCGCTCGAGTCACCCGTCGGACCGATGGATTACGCGGCCGCCCGCGCGTGGTTCGCCAGCCGTGCCCGCACCCGATGGGCGGCCTATATCGCCGGGGCGTTCCTGGTGCTGATGCGCGAGTGTGGGGCCGAATTCCCCCACGGAGCGCGGATCCTGGTCGCCTCGGAGGTCCCGGAGGGCAGGGGTGTCGCCTCGTCGGCCGCCCTGGAAGTGGCGGCGATGCAGGCCGTCGCTGCCGCATACGACATCCGCCTGGAGCCCGTCCAACTCGCCGGCCTTTGTCAGATGGTCGAGAACCTCGTCGTCGGCGCGCCGTGCGGCATCATGGACCAGATCACCGCCGCCTGCGGCGAGCAGGACCGGCTCCTTGCCCTGCTGTGCCAGCCCGCCGAGATGCAGGGCACCATCGCCATCCCGGATGATATCGAGTTCTGGGGGCTCGACTCGGGCGTGCGGCACAGCGTGTCGGGGGCGGACTACGGCTCAGTCCGCGTCGGCGCGTTCATGGGCTATCGGATCATTGCCGAACACTCGGGGATGCAGGCGACGGCGGGCAGGCCCGGCGGGCCGGTGACGATCGACGATCCGGCCTGGCACGGCTACCTGGCGAACATTTATCCCTCGTATTTCGAGACGCACTTCCACGACGTGCTGCCCGAGCGGATCAGCGGCCGCGAGTTCCTCGCCCGCTACGGCGGCACGACCGACCCGGTCACGTCGATCACCCCGGCCCGCACCTACGCCGTCCGCAACCCGGCCGCCCATCCGATCCAGGAAAACTTCCGCGTGCGCGTGTTCGCCGAGATGCTCAAGAGACTATCCCAAGACCCTTGTCGCACCGGCGTCTCGCCGGGGGGTCTTCGGGGTCTTGGGATGGGTGATAAGTTGGCCCGGACGATTTCGGCCAAAAAGACTCCCGACCCCTTTATTCTCCTGGGCGAGCTGATGTACCAAAGCCATGCCGGCTACTCGGCGTGCGGTTTGGGCTGCGACGCGACGGATTTCCTGGTCGACCTCGTGCGGTATGCGGGGCCGGCCGAGGGCCTGTACGGAGCCAAGATCACCGGCGGCGGCAACGGCGGCACCGTGGCCGTCCTCGCCCGCCGCGGTTCAGCCGAGGCCATCCATGCCGTCGCGGAGGCCTACGCCCGCCGCCGGGGATACCAGCCCTACATCTTCTCGGGCTCGTCGCCGGGGGCGTGTAGCTTCGGCCACCTGAGGCTGTGGGGGACGCCAAAGAGTCATACTGGATGATGACCGTCAGCCGTTGGGTCGGAGCTTGTCGCGGACGCGGCGGGCGACGCTGACGGGAACGATGCGGGCCAGCCGGTCGAAATCCTTGTAACCCAACTCGAAAATCTGCTTGATGTAGGTGCTGGAGGTGAGCGCGAACTGGTCGCGGGTGAGCAGGAAGATCGTCTCGACGTTGGAGATGGCCAGATTGATGTTGGCCTGCTGCAGCTCGAAGTGCAGGTCGACATTGTCGCGGATGCCGCGTATGATGACGTCGGCCTTGACCGCCTGGACGAACTCGCCGGTCAGCCCCTGGTAGGCCTCGACCCGGACGCCGTTCATCCCGTCGATTTCGTTGCGGATCATCTCCACCCGCTCTTCGGGCGTGAACAGGGCGTGCTTCTGGGGATTCTCGCCGACGGCAATAATCAGCTCGTCCACTAAAGCGGTGGCCCGTTTGATGATGTCGAGATGGCCGTTGGTGATGGGGTCGAACGTCCCCGGAAAAACCGCCCGGATGCTCTTGCTTCTGGACATGGGATATCGCCTGCCCGCGGACCCACCCGCCGGGCAGGCTCCGTCACCCGCCGCCGGGGACTGGCTCCGGGGCTATGCCGATTGTAATACCCTACTGGCGCAGGGCAATCGCATCGAATCCGTAGCTCTGTTCCACGTTGTCATGGACTCATTTTAAGGTTTGGCCTACGTTTGGGTTGCGCCGGCCGGAATTGTGGCTAACGAAATCACGACTATTCCGCGGTTGCTGGAGCTGCTGGACGTCAAGGATGCCGTCGTGACCGATCCGCCGCTGGCCCTCAACCTCCTGCGACGGGACGGACCTGTAAGGCCGGGATCAAGGGGAAGCGCCTCCAGGCCTGCCTGAAGCAAGAGTATCTGCTTCGGGTCATCAGCCAGGGAGTTTAGATGCGATTGGCCTGCCCGCCGTGGAGAGGGTGTAGGCGGTTTGGCGAGGGCCTTGATTCAGGTTCCAGGAGGGTGTAACCTACCCGGTTTGCCGCTTGGCCGACCTTGCGGCGGCGTGATCGGCCCCGGCGGGGAATCCGGGCGCAAGGTGCCGCGTCGGCGGCGGTTGGGAGTGGCCAGGCCATGGGCCAGGCGATCGACCCGGATCTGATGAGCATCCTCGTCTGCCCGGAGAGCCACGCCCGGCTCATCCAGGTGGGCGACTGGCTGTACAGCACCGATCCGGCGACCCGGCGGCGGTACCCGATCCGGGAAGGACTGCCGATCATGCTGATCGACGAGTCCGACGTCGTCGATCCCGACGAGTTCAACAAAGTCATGGAACAATACCAGGAGAAGGCGGCGAATGGATAACAGGTCGAGCAACCAAAGCCGGCGGCGGCCCCAACAAGGCAGGAAGCGGTTCCACGATCGCGGCGGCCCGGAGTGGAAGGGGCCGCTCGTCGATTACAAAGAGGTCGAACTGCTGCGTAAGTTCATGACCGCATCCAGCAAGATGATGTCCCGCAAGCGGGCGGGCACCAGCGCCACCGAACAGCGCGACATCCGCCGGGCCATCAAGCGGGCCCGGTTCATGGCCCTGCTGCCGTTCACCGGCGCGTGAGCGCCAAGCGTCCCCCGGCGCGGACAAACCATCCTCCATCACCCGTCGAACAGGCTATCTCGCAAAGAGATCGTCGACCGTGCACGCGAAGCCCGGCAGTATGGGCTCGTCGGCCAAGGTGCCGTTGCGATCGAGCACGACAGGCTCGGTGTCTGGACGGTAGAGGTGCACGCGTCGCGACTTTGGGTCGATCACCCATACCGCATCGACGCCCATGCGAAGATACTCGCCCACCTTCTCGACCATCTCGCGCCAACTTTGGCCTTTACCCACAATCTCGACCACCAGGTTGGGTGCGACGTCGCAAAAACCTTCGGGGGAGGACTCCGGGGGCAGCCGCCGGTGTGAGTAGTAAACGACGTCCGCGCCGCGGACGGTGTCCGGGCCCTGCTGGACGATCAGGCCCATTTCGCCCGTCAGCACCTGCCCAAGTCCTGTGTCGTCCGCCCATCGACTCAGCACCGAGGCCACCCGTGCCGTCAGCCGACTATGTGCGAACCCTCCGGGGGACAAGGTGATGACCTCCCCGCGCACGAGTTCGGACGGGCCGAGTCGGCCGGCTACTGCCTCGAACTCTCGCGCGGTCATGAGTGTCTGAATGGACATGATCGTTTCCTCGCCTGTCTACTGTAGCCTACCGATGGGGGCAACGACAAGCCTTGTCCCAAGGAGCACCCGCGTTTGGGTGCGTGACAGAATCGGCGGGGCATTTCAGAACCCCGAGCGCAAGGGAGTGGGTCGTGTCTACCCGTCGCTGGCGCTCGGGGCTCTGAAATGC
>JACQVT010000325.1 GCA_016209665.1 Planctomycetota bacterium
CCGGAACCCTCGTCACCACGGGGCCGGCCGTCACGACCATCCTGCCGGTGACGCTGCGGCCCGGCCCGGCCGACCGGGTACGCATGATCAACATTTCGCCGGTCACCATCGCCGTTGGGTCAAACGTCGCGGTGACCGCGCAGGTGGAGGATGCCAACGGAAACCTGATTTCCGGCGCGTCGATCACCCTCGCCGCCACCGGCCCCGGAACGCCGGCCAACCAAACCCTGATCGCCACGCCGACGGCCACATTCCAAATAGAAGGCCAAGCCCCCGGCACCGTACAACTCGCGGCCACCACCGCGGCGCTCCCGGGCCAACCGGCGACCGCCGAGGTCATCGTCTTCGGCGTGCCAAACCAAATCGTATGGGATCATCCCGACCCCGCGAACCCGGGCCAGCCGCTGGCTGTGAAAGCCGGCGGCGAAGCCGTCACCTTGTGCGTCGTCGTCACCGACATCAACGGCAACCCCGTGGTGGGCGCGCCTATCCGTTTCGTCATCGTGGCCGCGCCCACCGATCCGGGGACGCTGACGCCCGTCTCGGGTGGCGTATCCGACAGCACCGGCCGCGCCTGCGTGAGTTTCGCGCCCGGCACCAAGGTCGGCGGCCTACGCTTGTCGGCCAGCCATCCGGCCACGTCGGCCGTCGAACGCGATCTCTTGGTCATCGTTCCGGCGGCGCCCGTCCGCCTCGCGCTCTCGCCGATCCCTGCCGACAACGCCCAACTATCGGCCGGGGCCGCGACTCCGCTCGCCATCGCCGTCACGGCCCTCGATGCCTTCGGCAACGCCGTACCAGGTGTGTCGGCGACGCTGCGTCTCCTGCCCGGTTTTCCCACCGGCGTAACCCTGGCCGGCGGCACTGGCCCCGTGCCGATCACGACCGAGGCGTCGGTGAATCTCACGGCCGGCGAACACGTCGGCATCGCCGCGCTCCGGGTCAGCGCCATCGGCCTCCCATCGGAGGATACGCAAGTGACCATCATCGCGGGTGCAGCGGCCACGCTCACCTTGCACCCCGACGAAAACAGTTTGTTCAACACCTTTGCCGAAGGCAAAACCGGTTTAACCATCGTCGTCGTCGATCAATTTAACAATCTGGTGCCCAACGCACAGATCGCGCTCAGGCCGCCGACCTTCGGTATCGCCATTCCCATCGTGGGCGCCGATGTCACGAACGCGCTCGGCCAGGCGCGCGGCTTCTACAGCGTGGGTAGCGGCGTTACCGCGCCCGATGGCACCACCGTCGTCGTAGAGGCTTTCTTGCCCAATACCACACCGGAGATCTCCGGCAGCGCATCGATCTTCCTGGCCTCCCACCGACTTTCGCTGGTTTTGACCGACGGCCGCCTCGCCAGCAGTGGTCTCGCGCAGGCATTGTTCGCCGACCTCGAAGTGTTGACCGCCAGCGGGCCAGTTCCGGTGGTCGGCGCCGATGTGAGCCTACTCACGTCGCTCGGCATGGTGGGCGCGACACCGGTGCAAACCGACGTCACCGGACGCGCCATCACCGCACTCCACACACCGCTGATCGCCGGCACCCATGGCCTGACCGCCGATGTCATCACGCCACCTGGCATTCGGGCGCATGCGGAACTGCTCTACACCATCATCAGCAGCGGCGGCGCCACCCTCTTCTATGACTTCCCTAACTTTGGCGTCAAGCTCCAGCAGCCGGACCCGAACGCCGTGCCCGAGGCCGCCCTCGCGATTCAAAACAACAACCTGGCCCTGATCTCCCCGATCTTCAACATCGTGCCCGAAGGCACGCCGCTGCCCAGCCAGACCGGCGATCCGCCGACCCTGGTCCTCACGTACACCAACAACCCGCTGGAAGAGGGCGAGTACGTCATTCGTCGCTTCAATGAAGCGCTCGGTGTGTGGGAAGCCATCACCACGGCCGCGGACAACGACACCACGGCCAACCAGATCATGGCCGAACTGACCCGCTTCTCGCTCTACGCCGTATTGCGCGAACGGATCGACCACACACCCCCTACGATCACGCCACCAGCCGACCTCG
>JACQVT010000316.1 GCA_016209665.1 Planctomycetota bacterium
ACCGATCGCGTGCAGGGCCGCTTTCACGGCCGGGCGGTCCTCCTTGAGCATGGCGGTGATGGTATCGTCGCGCTGGTCCTGGCCGGTCAGCGAGGGTGGCCCGTGGTGGTCGCTGGGCGGCTCGGTCAGGTATCGCAGGACGGCCCAGGGATTGAAGATCGTCGTGCACATCAGGACCTCACCTGCCAGCCGCTCGCGGAGCCTGGCCAGCACTTGCAGTTGGCGGCCAAACCCTTCGAAGTCCCCCGGCAACGGCCTGAGCACGGCCAGATCGCCGGCCCGGGCGGCGACGGTGAGCTTGCCCCGTGGGTAGTGGTGATCGTTCATCACCTTGAGGAAATCGAGGTCGTACTTCTCGAGGTGGGCCAGGTGGGCGTCGACGGCCGGCGGGCCGGTCGCCTGTTCGGGCGGGAAATGGTGCCAGAAGCAGACCGGCGGATGGTCGGGGTGCTCGTCCCGCAAGACGGCTTCGACGCGCTGTTTCTTGTTCGCCATTGTGTTGGAATGTAGGCCGCCTGATGGGGATGGTCAAGATTGACCCCACGGCGTTGGCCCGATAGGCTCGCCGCCGCCGTACGCCGGTCGTTGACGATCGAGACACACGCAGGGAGGCAGCCGTGTCGATTCCCGATTTCGCATCCATGCTGCCCCGTTTCGAGGCGGCGTTGAGTTGGGCCGATGCCCAGGTCCGCCGGACGATCGAACGCTATCCCGACCAGTTGCCGGTGGTCACCGAGAACGGCCGATGGCGGCCGCAGACGACGTCACCGCTCGATCCGGCGGCCGCTTGCTGGCCCGGCATGATGTGGGTGCTGGCCGAGGCCACCGAGGAAGTGTACTGGCGGGAGCAGGCGGAGCGCTATTCGCGGCTGATCGAATCGCACTGGGACGATGTGTCCCGGCCGGGCACGGGTTTTGCCTTGTATTTCGGCGGCCATCGCCGGTGGCACGAGGCGACCGTGCGCGAGGGCGTGCCCGAGCCGATGGTGCTCGAGTTTCTGATCCGGGCGGGGGCCGCGACCGCCGCGCGCTTCCAGCCCGGGGGCTATCTCAGTTCCGCGCGCGGCGCGGACTCACTGACACTCGAGAGTCTGCTCGACGTGCCGCTGATGCTGCTGGCCGCCAACGAGACGCAGGACCAGCAGCTCGTAGAGCAGGCCGCCCGCCACTGTGCCACCGTCCGCAGGTGCCTGGTCCGGGGCGACGGCTCGGTGGCGACGGAGGCGCAGATGGATCCGGCCACCGGCGAGTGCCGAAGGTGGGTCACGAACGTCGGGTATCGCGGCGACACCTGCTGGGCCCGCGGCCTGGCCTGGGCGGTGCTGGGCTTCGCCACGGCCGGGCGGATGCTGGACTTCGAGCCGTGGATCGAGACGGCCCGGCGGTCGGGCCAGTACCTGATCGAGAAACTGTCGCTGCGGCCCGTACCCCCGTGGGATTTCGAGGCACCGGCGGACCCGCCGGCCCCGCGCGACTCATCCGCGGCGGCGGTGGCCGCGGCGGCCCTGTTCGCCCTGGCGGATGCCGAGCACCGCGTCGGCCAGGAGCAGGCCCACCAGCGCCGGCACCTCCAGGAGGTCGCGCTGGCTGTCCTCGACACGCTGTGCGAGCCTGAGTGCCTGGCAAGCGAGGACGCCGCCTGGGAGGCTCTCTTGAAGCACGGGATCGGCAACCTGCCGGCCGGCTGGGCGGTGGACGAGTCCGTGGTCTGGGGGGATGCGTTCTTCGTGGAGGCCCTGCATCACGCGGTCCGTTTGCTCCGCTGCCGGTCCTGAGCCAGCGGCCGAGGTGCGAGGGTCGGCCGGAAGCAAGTCCGGGCGGCGATGCCCCACAGGCGTCACGGCGCCGGTTTCCGTGCTGCAACATCCTGGCGTTTCCGAGGTAACATCAAGTAGTGGTGGACGTCTACATAGCGCGGGGAGCGCGCTCGAAGGGTCGTGGAATCCGCGGGCTCGGCGAGTCATCCGGACCGGCAAGATGCCGGTCCTACACTGGCAAGGTGATCGTCAGGGCGGAGGGGGCCGTTGTCATGGAGGCAGGACGGCCCTCTTACAGCGGCGGTCGGCCCTATCATCACGACCCGACACGAGTTATGCTCGTAATGGCGTTCGCGGGGTGCGTCAGTGGGAACTCTGAAGCGGTTTTCTGCTCGCGGGCGTATATTTAGGTGAGACGAGGATTTCGGTGGGGGGAGTGGACTCCAGGCTGGCGGAGCGATGCAGTGACGGAGCGAGGCTGGAGAACCGAGGGGGCGGCGATCCCCAGGGTCATGGCGATCCTGGGTGCGTGCGTTGCGCTTGGTTCGGTGAGTCCCGCAGCGGCGGTCCATCTTCGCGGTCAGATCGTTCGGACGGGGTACCCCGGCAGCGGGACGGGGCAGCTCAACGGCGACATCTACCGCCTGGGGCGCTACGCGCCCGTCCTGGTCGAGCTGACGAACGATGACGGCGACCAGTTTGAGGGGACCATCACGGTCCATCAGACCGATGGCGACGGCGACGAGGTGGTCGCATCGCAGGAAGTCGCGGTGCGCGGCCTTCGCCGATTCCACCTGTACGTCCCGGGCGGGCCGCTCAAGGAGGGCAGCTTCGTCCGCGGCATGGGCTATGACGGGCCGGCGCCGTTTCTGGTCCGGGTGTTCGATCGCCAGGACCGACTGGCCCGTCTGTACGACGACAAAGGCGACCCGGTCAAGGAACTGATGCCGCCGCGGCAGGTGCTCCTGGCCCCGACCGGGGCTCTGATGATCCTCGACATTTCGCAGCGGCCGGTTAACCAGCTCGATCGACTTACGAAGCTCCAAAACCTGCAAGATCACGCGGTGATGCGGTGCTCGCCGAAGGACCTGCCGGATTCGGTGGCGGGCCTGGAGATGGCGGACGTCATTATCTGGGACGGAGCCAACCCGACGGCCCTGGACACCCTGCAGAATGAGGCCATCCTCGAGTGGGTCCGACGGGGCGGCCGCCTGATCATCGGCGTGAGCAAGAACTGGAACGCGCTGACGACGAGCCCATTCGGGCCGCTGCTGCCGGGGCGGTTGTCGGGCACGCAGGGGACGAGCGACGAGACCATCTTGAAACCGCTGTTGCCGGACCGTGAGGGAGCGGTGACGGCGAGGACCGCGCGGCGGACGAGGTCCTTGACCTACTGTCCTCTCACCCGGGTATCGCTGGCCGCGGACGCCGTGGCCGTCCTGCCTCCCTCACGGACGGAGGACCATCAGATCTGGATCGCCCGACGCAACTGCGGGCGAGGCGAGGTGACGCTGGTCACGGCCGAACTGCAAGAACTGCTGGGGCTGAGACCCGATGATGATGACCGGTTGATGCGAACCACGCTGCTCCGGATGAACATCGTGCCCGAATCCGACGACACCAACCGTTGGGGCATGAGGCCGATCCACGACCTCTTCAGCGACGTGGCGGCCCGGACGGCGTTCCAGCAGACGAGCGGATTGTACTTCGCGTTCGCCTTCGCGTTCGTGATCGGCTACATCGTGATCGTCACCGGCGGTACCTGGGGCTGGCTTCGGCGGCACCGCGCGGTGCGGCACGCATGGGTGGCGTCGGCCCTGGTGGCCGCGGCGGCGAGCGGTGTCAGCCTCGGGGCGGTACAGCTCGTGCGGGCGTTCGGGCAGGGCGTCCACGAGATGACCGTCGTCGACGGGCGGGCGGGCTCGTTCGAGGCGACGGCGACCAGTTACCTCGGCCTCAAGACCGCCTCGCACACGCTGCTGGATCTGTGCGTGCCGCGAAAGTGGCTCGACCCCGGTGACTCGATCGAGGTCCGCGGCTCGTTGCGGCCGATGGTGGCCGAGGCCCGGCCGGCCGACGGTTCCACGTTCTCCGCGCCGGCCCGTTATGAGGCCGTGGCCCAGCTCGGCGAGCTGCGGTCGGTGCCGCTGCGGGCGACGCTCAAGCAGTTCGAGGCCACCTGGCGGGGCGAGATACCGGGCCGCCTCGTCGCGTCGCTCCGCCGCCGGGCCGAGCCGGCACGCGACGAACTGGACTCCAGCAGTTGGGTCGACAACCAGCTCGCGACCGACCTGGAGAACTGCTACGTGTTCACCCGTGCGTCGGACCTATCGGCGGTGCGGGTGTACGTGATTCCCAAGCTGGCGGCCGGCGAGAAGGTCAGTTGGAGCGCGATCACGCGCTTCATGGAGGAAAGGGACAAGGCCAAGAAACAGTCGCTGGGCGGCCGCCTTCGGAGCCGGGTCGAGAACGCCACCGAAGGAGACGCGGAGCCCGCGTGGTCGCCGCCGCTGTTGCAGCACCTGATGGCCCAATGCCTGTTTGCCGTCAGTTCTGTCGATCCGCGGACGAAGGAGGAGGCGGACCGGCAGCAGAACGTGCTCGCCGCCAACGTCGGCCGCCACGTGCCGGCCCTGCTGCTGCTGACGTTCTACAGGGACGCCCCGCTGACCAACCTGCTCGTCGACGGGCGGGAACTGAGCCGCAGCCAGGGCGAGGAACTCGAGATGTGGTCGTGCCTGGATGGGAACACCGCCCTGTTCGTAGGCTTCAGCGAGCAGCCGAGCCCGCTGCGGCTGTGCCGGCGCAAACCCGGCGGCGACGTGGATGACTGGAAGCCGCTCAAGCCGTCGCAGTCGGTGGTGATGTATCGGTTCACGGTGCCCGTGCAGTGAAAACACGGGTTGGGGATTCGGGACTCGGGGCCCGGGGTGCGGTGAACGTGGAGATGCGTTGAGTTGATCATCGAGACCATCAACCTGACGAAGAAGTACGGCGACCTGGTCGCGCTGAACAACCTGCACCTCAACATCGAGGAGGGGGAGTGCTTCGGGAACATCGGCCCGAACGGGGCGGGCAAGACGACGACGATCAAGATCCTGGCCACGCTGTTGCAGCCGACCTGGGGTGAGGCCCGGGTGTGCGGGCACGTGGTGGGGTACCAGTCGCGGATGATCCGGCCGCTCATCGGCTACGTGCCGGACTTCTTCGGCGCCTACGCCGACATGGTGGTGCAGGAGTACCTGGAGTTCTTCGCGTCGGCCTACGGGATCACGGGCAAGGAGCGGACGAAGATCGTCGGCGACATCCTGGATCTGACCGACCTGACCTACAAGCGCGATGCCCTGGTCGACTCGCTGAGCCGCGGCATGAAGCAGCGGCTGAGCATCGCCCGCGTGCTGCTGCACGACCCCAAGGTGCTGCTCCTGGACGAGCCGGCGAGCGGCCTGGACCCGCGGGCCCGCATCGAAATCCGCGAGCTGCTCAAGGAACTCCACCGAATGGGCAAGACGATCGTCATCAGCTCGCACATCCTCCACGAGCTGGCGGAGCTGTGTTCGACGGTGGGCATCATCGAGCGGGGCGAGCTGCTGTTCCACGGGTCGGTCCGCGAGATCACGCGGCGAGCCCGGATGGGGCCGCGGGTCAGCATCCGGGTGGGCGACAAGGTCGACGCGGCGGCGGAAGTCGTCGGCAAGCTCGATCCGGTCAAGCAGGTGCAGGTGAACGACGGCACGCTGTCGGTCGAACTCAAGGCGGAGGTGAAGGACTACTCGTTCCTGGCCCGGGCCCTGATCGAGCGGCGGCTGCCCATCCAGGAAATCCGCGAGGAGGAAGTCAACCTCGAGACGGCGTTCTTGAGGCTGACCAAGGGAATTGTGCAGTGAGGGGTTAGGTGTCAGTTGTCAGTTGTCAGTGGTCAGTGGTCAGTTGTCAGTGGTCAGTTCTGGCGCGGGGTGAGTTTGAC